>JAIYDT010000043.1 GCA_027487355.1 Verrucomicrobiaceae bacterium | reverse complement strand
ATCCAATAGGAAACGATTCCTTTACAAACCCATCGCGCCTCAATTTCCATGTCGAAAAACGTATTCATCGCCGTTGACCTCGGTGCCGGCAGCGGCCGCCTGATCGCCGCCAAAACTGACTTTTCCACCGTCGAACTCGAGGAAATCCATCGCTTCGACAACCCCGGCACCGATCTCCCCGACGGCTCCTATTGGAACCTCATCGGCCTTTACCGCGAGATCCTCGAAGGCCTGCGCATCGCCGTGGACCGCTATGGCGACCGCATCGTTTCCATCGGGCTCGACACCTGGGGCTGCGACTTTGGCCTGCTCGATGGAAAAGGTCAGCTGTTAGGCATGCCACACCAGTATCGCGATGCCCGCCACGAAGGCATGCCGGAAGCGCTTCATGAAATCCTCCCCGAGTTGGAGATCTTCGCCCACACCGGCGTCCGCACGAACTTCTACAACACCTCGCTGCATCTCCTCGCCGAACTGAAAAAGGGCAGCCCCTCGCTGCTCCACGCGGAGAAACTGCTCTTCGTGCCCGACCTTCTCGCCTACTGGCTGACGGGTCGCCAGGCGGTCGAACGCACCGTCGCCTCCACCTCGCAGCTCCTCGATCCGCGCAGCGGTGACTGGGCCTGGGGTGTGATCGAGGCGCTCGGACTTCCCTCCAACATCTTCGGCGAAATCGTCGCGCCCGGCACGGTCCTCGGATCGATCCGCGATGAGGTCGCGAAACACATCGGCATGGCCGGCATTCCCGTCGTCGCCACCGCCTGTCACGACACCGCCGCCGCCGTCGCAGGCATCCCGATGGGGGCCGAGGACAAGCTCTGGCTCTCCTCCGGCACCTGGTCGATCATGGGCATCGAGACCCGCGAGTCCTACACCGGACCCGACGCCTACGGCATCGGCTTCTGCAACGAACTCGGCGTCGATGGCACCGTGCGTTTCCTGAAGAACATCGCCGGCCTCTGGCTGATCCAGGAGTGCAAGCGCCAGTGGTCGCTCGATGGCGAGAACCTCGACTACGCCGCCCTCGCCGAACTCGCGAAGGAAGCCGACCCCTTTACCGCCTTCATCGATCCCGATGATCCGGTCTTCTCGAGCCCTGGCGACATGCCGAACAAGATCGCCGCCTGGTGCGCGAAGACCGGACAGACTGTTCCGAAGAAGAAAGGCTGCATCCTCCGCATCGCCAGCGAATCGCTCGCGCTGAAGTATCGCGTCACCCTCGATCATCTTCGCACCCTCACCGGTCACGATTTCAAGCGCCTTCACGCCGGGGGCGGCGGCATCCAGAACGAACTCCTCACCCAGGCCACCGCCAACGCCCTCGGCATCGAGGTCGTCGCCGGTCCAGTCGAGGCCACCTCCTGCGGCAACATCATCACCCAGATGGTCGCCACCGGTGGCATCCCGAACTTCGAGGCCGGCCGCCAGCTGATCCGCGATTCCTTTGATTTCAAGACCTACACGCCCCAGGACAAGGATGCCTGGGACGCCGCCTACGAACGCTTCAAGAACCTCCTACAATCATGATCGATCCCGAACGCGTCTTTGAATCTGATTTCCTCCGCGCCACCGAAAGCGCAGCCCTCGTCGCCCACCGCTGGATGGGTCGTGGAGAAAAGGAACTGGCCGACGAGGCCGCCTGCGATGCCATCCGCGGCATGTTCGACCTGATGGACATGCGCGGCGAGGTCGTCATCGGTGAGGGCATCAAGGACGAGGCCCCTGGGATTTTCAAAGGCGAGAAGGTCGGCACCTGGGCCGAGGGCTCGCCGCAGTTCCACATCGCGCTCGATCCGGTCGATGGCACCACCAATGTCTCCAAGGGCATGGCGAACTCCGTCTCCTGCATCGCCGCCGCCATCCCGGCCGAGGGCGTGACCAATGCCCTCGAGGACATCCCCGCATTCTATCTTGAAAAGCTCGCCTATCCCGAAGCTGTTAGAAAAGCCTTCATGGCCGATCCCTCTCTTCCGATCAGCGTCGAGGCCCCCACCGAGGAGGTCATCAAGATCACCGCCAAGATCCTGAAAAAGGACGTGCGCGACATCGTCGTCATGATCCTCGATCGCCCGCGCAACCAACCCTACATCGACGCCGTCCGCCGCATCGGCGCGAAGCTGCGGATGATTTCCGATGGCGACATCGCCGCGGCCATCGCCCCCGCCCTGCCCGACAGCAACGTCGATCTCTACGTCGGCATCGGCGGCTCTCCGGAAGGCGTGCTCTCCGCCGCCGGCCTGCGCTGCCTCGGCGGCGGACTTCAAGCGAAGATCTGGACACGCGATTCCCTCGAACGCCGCGCCCTCATCGCCGAAGGCCACGAGGCCTTGCTGAACCGCGTCTATCTCTCCAAGGACCTCGCCAAGGGCGAAAGCATCATCTTCTGCGCCACCGGCATCTCCGACAGCCCCCTGCTCCGCGGTGTCGAAGTCAGCGGCAGCATCGCCCGCACCCACTCGGTGCTCATGCGCGTGAAAAGCCGCACCGTCCGCTCCATCAAGGCCTCCCACGACCTCTCGAAAAAGACCTTCAACCTACGCTCCAAAGGCGGCGAGACCTTGTTGTCGGACTAAGGAAAACTGTTCACTTGAGACGGAATCGTCCATCGCTTAGGATCAATCCATGAGTGCCTTGGAAATCGCCGAACTCTGCGAATCTCTGCCGCCGGAAAAGCGTGAGGAGGTGGCGGATTTTGCGCGTTTCCTCCTTGCCCGCCAACAGGACGAACGCTGGGACGCCATCTTGACCGAATCGAAAGCGAGACCGAAGCTCGATGCCTTTCTTCGCGAGTCCGCCACGGAAGCTGACGAACCCTTCGACCTGAATCGTTTGTGATCTCACGGGTGCGGCCAAGTTTCTGGCGCTCCTATGAGGCCTTGGAGCCAAGGCTCAAGGAAGCCGCACGCCGCTCTTACCAGCTCTTCGAAGCAAACCCCGACCATCCCTCGCTTCGCTTCAAGAAACTGGCGGGCCATGACCGGGTCTGGTCCGTCCGTATCAATGATTCATACCGGGCTCTCGCCGAGAGGAATGGCGACACGGTCATCTGGTTCTGGATCGGCTCACACAATGAATTCGATAAGCTCTTCGGCTGACCAAGGAAAGCTCCACTGATTGGCTGAATCATCTGGAATCCCTCGCGAACTTCTCACCCCCATGCCCAATCCCCCCATCCCCGCCGGCACCCGCATCGGCCATGTCCATCTCAAGGTCGCAGATCTGGAGCGTTCGCTGGCCTTTTATTGCGGCGTGCTCGGCTTCACATTGATGCAGCGCTTCGGCACGCAGGCAGCCTTCATCTCGGCGGGCGGCTATCATCATCACATTGGCCTGAACACATGGGAAAGCCTCGGCGGCCAGCCACCCGCCCCGGGCACCACCGGCCTCTTCCACACGGCGATCCTCTACCCGGAGCGCAAGGATCTGGGCGATGCCCTGCGGCGTCTTCAAGCCGCTGGCATCCCCCTCGATGGCGCGGCAGATCACGGCGTCAGCGAGGCCCTGTATCTGCGCGATCCGGATCAGAATGGCGTCGAGCTTTACTGGGATCGGCCCAAGGAGCAGTGGCCCGTGGATGCGAACGGCGGACTGTCGATGTTCACCCGGGCGTTAGATCAGGGTTCCCTGCTGGTTGCAGGAGTTTAGCTCTTAGGTTGGAACTGGAACCGAGTGCTCAGAACTGCCAGCGAAGGTTCATTGCACCGAAGGGGGCGGAGTCGAGGGACTGATTGGCGATCGAACGGTCGTTGCGATCCCGCAGTTCCAGTTCGCCACCCACGTTGATTCCGGCACGCAGACTGAGGGTGACGTGCTGGTTGAACTGATAGAGGATCGAAGCTGCCATCTGCCAGCCATCGAGGTCCACGCGGTTCACATTCTGGCCATCGAGGTCCCACGACCCACCACTCGGGTAGGTGCTCAGGCTGAGGGTGAGGCTGTCGGCGGCTTTCCATCCCAGCACAATGAAGGGTGGAGTGAGTTGAACGGTGAAGGCGTCCTTCTGCCAGACCAGGCCGAGAGCGGGGAGAATCAAGCTGTCGTCCGTCTCATAGCGCGCGAACAGACCACCGGCGAAGCTGAGGGAATCAGTGTAGCGATAGCCAACCAGCCCAAGGGTGGAAACTGCGAAGTCGTCCCATGAAATCGCCTCGAAGTCCGTGTTGAGGCCGGGGCTCACAAGACCGAGTCCCCACCACCTCGAATTCTCCGGACGCCAGAATAGACCGACCTGCGCCTGAAGCGTGTGGAGTGTTTCATCGCCCAGACCACCGAGTCCATCGAAACCCAGCTCACTGAGATTGTAGCCCAAGGTGAGGCCGATGCGGATATCGCCCACCTTCCAGGCCGCCACCGGGAAAAGTGTCCGGATCTCAGCGAAATCCAGACCACCTGGAACCCTCTCAAAGTCCTGGGTGCCGACGATCGTGGCGTCGATCAGGTAACTGGGACGGCTAAAGCCGAATGCCGCCGGATCGATCAGCTCCAGAGAAGACGAAGGCGCAGATTGGGTCGATTGGGCCGAGGCGTGGAGGGCCGAGCCGAACAGGATCGTGCCCACGATAGGAAGCGGAAGGCGGCGGGCTCTGATGGGTGGCTTCAACATTGGATGAATAGGGTTCTTGGATCGAGTGTCCGTCGAAGTGCAGGCAAAGGTCCAACGTCCTGCACCAATCGGGTTGTCGCCAACATTGATGATCTCCGACCGCTTTCAAGGATTAGCTCACGCCGCGTGCCAGACGCCATCGACGTCCCGCCGGTGGATGAACCTGCCACCACAATCGATGGCGAACAGGTGAAGCCAGCCGTTCTCGACGAGCTGTCGGACTCCCTCATGTTTCGTGATCACCGCATCGATATCCGCGCAAGGGGCCTCGATGAAGACGCTGAGACGCAGGGGTTCGTGCACCCAGTTCTCTCCGTCGTGGACACTCTGGAGCGGCAGACCGGCGAGGAGATCCCCACCATTGCCCTGCTGGATGCCGAAGGTGCCGACAACATTGTGCGTGACCTTGTTGCCACTGCCCCAAAGGGGGTTGTTCACCGTGCTGGCGTAGTATTGAAGGTTGATCCAGTTCGCCACGATCATCGGCGCTGTCATGATGAGTTCGAGCGTGCTCCTGGTGGGATCGGTGGCGGCATCATAACTGTGCAGGAAGACCCGACCCTGGAGGTTCAACTGCCGGGTGCGCTCCCTGGGTGCGGCGATGAAGGCCGCGTTGCCCGCGAGGCCCCACTCCGGCCGCACCTGTGACCAATCGCCGCTGCGCTGATCGATGAGTTTCCCGAGTTCGGATTCAGCGGCACCTGCAAGACCCAGGGTGGCGGCCCGTTGCTGGCGGCAGCCGTTCGATGCCTCATCAAGCCAGAGCTGGAGCTGCATGAGATCCGCCTGATGGGAGGAAGGCACCTTGTCGGAGTCGAACAGGGTGATGACATCCGTCGTGGTGTTATGGAGGGCCGCGATGAAATGCGTGTCTTCGGGGATCTGAATGCCTTGAGCCCGAAGGGACTCGCGGACCTGGGGTTGATTGAGGATCGCGACGGCGATGCGGGCATTCGAATCCCCTGCGTGGCCACCGCAAGCACCGCAGTCGAGTCCCGCCGCGTAGGGATTGTTGGTGGTGTGGCTGCCGTGGCCGCAAAGCATGACCAGTCGCGCGAAGTTGCTGGTGAGCCCCATGTTCTTCAATGCCCCGAAAGCCAGTTGGACCTGATCCTCAGCCGGAATCCCGGACTCCAAGGGGCTGTCGTCTGGAACATCCGCAGCGACCTGCCTTTCTTGATGCAGATTCGGGGAAGCACAACTTGAACAGGCGTGGGACTTCGGTTTCCCGCCAAGTTGGAAGGAGTCCCGCACCAGCTTCCAGGCGAAGCCGATCCCGGCGGCTTCAACGAAACTGAAGCAGCTCACGGCCGAGGTTTTGAAGGCATTCCACGAGTGTTCCGTGCGTCTTCCGAGTTGTCTCTTCTGCCGCGCGTCCCTTTCCTGCTCAGGCGTGGCCTCGGGGAGGTGCTCGTGGACGCGATACTTCGGTGAGAGCAGAACTGGAACCTGGGAGGTGCCGTGCCGTTGACCGTAGGGCACGTATTCGATCGGCATGCCAAAGAAGCCTGCAAACCCAAGCGTCTCGATCTGATCCGACGAGGACTCCAGAGAGCGCCGCATCACCTCGGACCTCACGTCAATGCAGAACACGGCCTGCACCGAAGAGCGTGCCTTGGAGGCCACTGGTGCGGAGCTGGCGGATTCATGGATCTTCAAGATAAGCTCGCGCTGGAAGCCGGCCTCCAGCGCACGCTGCCAAAGAAGATGCCGCTGCAAGATCGGATCGTGCGGGGATTTTTCGACTGAGAGGGTCTTCAGCCAACTCTCCCACAATCCGGTCCCATCGAACTGCCTGGCAAGCTGCAACTCGAACACCAGCCGGACGGCGAGCAGTTCGAGTAGTGATTCATCGACTGAGCCACTCATCGCCTTGTCCCTGACCCTGTACTGAACATAACTGCTCCAACCTGGCAGAGTCATGAGAAGCCGGTGCAGATAATCCTCCAACTGCGCGACAGGCACCTCAAGCTCATCAAGGATCTGGCATATCGCCGAAGTGGCGCCTTCGGGCAGGCTCTTGATCAGCTTCCGGAAGCCATCAAACCCGATGATCTCGGGCGATGCGTCAATCGTCGCCGCCCGACGCCAGGCGGCGTAGAGTGGCAGCTTCTGCCAGGGCATCCGCCATGAGGATTGACCTTCATCAAAGTAGGCTGCGCACCATCTGGAGATCTCCTCGGTGACGAGGGAGTTCCATGGCCTGCCAGATGTGGAAGCAGCCAGATCCGCGAGGCTTTGAATGGCCCCCAGTGGCTCGGAGCCTGGATTCTTCAGCCATGCAAGAAGATCACTGTGGGTGAGTTCGGAACCGCTCTGCTGGACCGCCACCGCGAGATCCTGACCGGTGATCCGCCCCCGCTTGAACTGCTGCTGAAAGTAATCCACGTCCATGACCATTTCCTGATGGGTGACACGCCGCATCAGCCCACAAGCGGCTTCGAACGATCGATCAGACAGACCCAGAAAGGGATTGACCGCGACAAAGCTCTGCAGGGGCCACAGCGGAGGCACGCGCAGGCAGGCCTTGCGGGCGTGACCGAGCAGGCTCGGACTGTCTGCCTGGATGGCGCGATTGATGGAGTTCTTGCCGACTGGCGGTGAGATTAGGATGGCGTTCATGGGAAGTTGAGTCTTGAGGGGATCAGGAGATCAGTTTGGCGGTGATGCGGTTGAAAAGGGTGCCCAGGTAGAAACCGTTGCTGGCATGGACATAGAGGCGTGCGAACATTGGACGTGAGGACCAGCTGGGCAGCTGGGACTGGAAGATGAGCACCGAGAGGAAAAGCAGCGCCACGAAGACCATCACCCCATGCTCAACCACGCTGCGGGGTGGAGCGTAGGTCGGCAGGCTCGCCGCCAGCAGATGCTCGAAGCCCGCGTGGAGGGTGAAGCAGGCGAGCGTGGCCGCCGTCGCGGTTCCGATCCCGCGCAGCAGGAGCTTCTGCCTCATGGTGCTGCTCCACAGCGTCCACAGCAGATAAGCCATCGCCATGATGAAGACCGCGATGAGCAGGAGTTGCCCGGGATCGCTTTCAAGGCTCACCCCAAGCGCGGCGGAGATGCCGGTGCCGACCGCGATCGACGCCGCCAGAGAGCCGAACACCACCAGAGGATGGGCCGCTGGCCGGCCAACCGGTGTCCAGGCCGACTTGGTCAGGTTCACCACGCTGCCGCTGCTGAGGAAAGCGTGGGCCTTGTAGAGCGAATGCGCGACGATGTGCAGAACCGCGAGAGCGAAGGCCCCCAGCCCACATTGAAGCATCATGAAGCCCATCTGCGCCACCGTGGACCAGGCCAGCGACTTCTTGATGCTCGTCTGGGTCATCATCACCACGCTTGCGAAAAGCGCGGTGAAGGCTCCGAGCAGCGCCAGCGTGTTCAACGCGGCGGGTGCCTGTGTGACCAGCGGGCTCAATCGCACGATCAGGAACCCCCCGGCATTGATGATGCCCGCATGCATCAGCGCGGAGACGGGAGTCGGCGTCTCCAGGGTGTCGGGCAACCACGAGTGGAACGGGAACTGCGCGGACTTCAGCATCGCCGCCGCGACGAGCAGTCCTGCCACCGCACCCGCGTGCGGGCCCTCCGGCTTCGCGAAGAGCTCATGAAACTCCCAGGTCCCATGACCGCGCCAGACCAGGACCAGTGCCGTGATCATGCAGGCATCCGCCAGCCGGCTGATGATGAACTTCTTCCGCGCCGCCACCATCGCCGCCGGTCGGTCGCGGTAAAGAGTGAGCAGTTGATGCAGGCTCAGGCTCGTGGCCACCCATGCGGCGGTGAAGAGCAGCAGATTGCTTGAGATGATCAGGACCACGACGCTTGCAAGGGTCGCCACCATCCAGCAGGAAAAGGTCGCTTGGACTGGATCCCCATCGAGATAGTTGATGGCATATCGGGTCACCACCAACCCGAGGAAGCCCACCAGCACCAACATCAGTGAGGACAGCGGATCGACCAGAAAGGCCAGCTTCGCCGGTCCCCAGGCTGCCAGTTCGAACCGCATCGGCCCCGCAAACATGACAGCGACCGCGAGCAGCAGGGAAGCAACCAAGACCATCCGGGCAAACCACTCCGCTCCCTCTGCGGAACGCTTCCCATCCCTCAGCAACATGGTGAAGATGATCAGTCCCACAAGCAGCAGTGGGGGGATCCAATTGGAGGCGTCAAGAAGTGCAGGAGTGGCGAGAAGAATGTGGTTCATGGGCATCTGGATTCGACGGCGACATCCTTGCCTGATTTTTACGCTTTGATCCATTTCATGTTTTTGCAATTATCGTTCGCTTTTATAAAAGCATGACGACATGGCCTTCCTTAACTACCACCACCTCCGCTACTTCCGCGCCATCGCGCATGAAGGCAGCCTCACCAAGGCCGCCAAGCATCTGAATCTCTCCCAGTCCGCGTTGAGCATCCAGCTGCGGAGCCTTGAGGAAAATCTCGGCCAGCCCCTGTTCGAACGGAAACACAAGTCGCTGTTGCTGACGGAGGCCGGACAGATCGCCCTTGAATATGCCGACTCGATCTTCCGCAGCGGCGAGGAGCTGACCGACCTCCTGCAAAACAGTGCCAAGCGAAGCCGCAGCTTCCTTCGGGTTGGTGCCGCATCCAACCTCTCACGGAATTTCCAGCTCACCTTCCTGCGGCCCCTCATCACGCGCGAAGACGTCGAGCTCGTCATCCACTCCGGATCGCTTCGCGAACTGCTGGTGCAGTTGAAGGCCCACACGCTCGACGTGGTGCTCTCCAACTCGCCTGTTAGACGCGATGCCGAGTCCGGTTGGCACAGTCACCTGCTCAACGAACAGCCGGTGAGCTTCGTGGGACGCAAGGTCCGGGGAATGAAACCTTTCCGCTTTCCCGAGGATCTGCGGCATGTCTCGGTCGTGGTTCCAAGCCAGGAAAGCAGCATCAGGGCCGCCTTCGACCTGCTGATGGACCAACTCGGCATCCGTCCAAACATCGCCGCGGAGGTGGATGACATGGCCATGCTTCGCCTGATGGCCCGCGAAACCAAGGGCGTGACCCTGGTCCCTCCTGTCGTCGTGGCGGATGAGCTCGCGAGTGGAGTCCTGGTCGAACGGCACCGCTTTCCCGAGATCAAGGAAGCCTTTTATGCCATCACGCCGAGCCGCCGGTTTCCAAATCCGATCCTCAGGGACCTGATGACGAAGCGCAAGTAGCGCCACCGCGAGGCCAGCAGGGTTCCAACGCCCCCTTCGAATGCTTCAGTCCCCTCTGAGCGCCGTCCTGATCGCGTGCCACCACGAAGATCGATGCCGGCGACCCGAACGGGACGTAGGAAAGTCTCATCGACTCGGATTGGAACCGGAACCAGAGCAGCCAACCCAGGCAGGCAAGAGTCGTGTGATCCATCTGATGGGCATTTTCATGATAGGAGCTCTCCCGATCATTTATCATCGGAGATGTGCGTAATCAGGAGATGAGGACTGCGTCCACTTTGCAGATGCAAGGCGAAGCGATTTCCCGGTCCTCTGTAAAGGGCTTGCAAAGCCCTTCTCCGGATTGGATTTCGGAAAGCTGGCGCGGGTTGGTCGCCCGCGTTCCAATTGGAGGCCGTGGAATCGACGAACGAATGGACAAGCCCGCCGCGCTTTCCCATCCTCGGGCCGTGTCCGACGCCTATTCCCTCGTCCGCCCGCTTCTTTTCCGACTCGATGCCGAGGTGGCCCATCACCTGAGCTTGCGCCTGCTGCGCCTGGCGGAGCGCAGCGGGCTCCTGAACCTGATGTTTCCGGCCGATCCCTTCGCGACTCATGTGGAAGTGATGGGGCTGAAGTTTCCGAACCGGGTGGGTCTGGCCGCCGGGCTCGACAAGGAGGGCAACACGATCGACGCACTCGGTCGGCTGGGCTTTGGGTTTGTGGAAATCGGGACGATCACCCCGCGTCCGCAGGCGGGAAATCCCAAGCCGCGACTGTTCCGGCTGATCCCGGACGAGGCGATCATCAACCGGATGGGCTTCAACAACCCGGGGATCGAAGCCGGCGTGGAGAATGTGCGGCGCAGCAGGCATTTCGACGGCGTGATCGGTTTCAACATCGGCAAGAACAAGGACACGCCGAACGAGAACGCGGCGGACGATTACCTCGCCTGCCTGCGCGCGGCCTACCCGGTGGCGGACTACATCGCGGTGAACCTTTCCTCACCGAACACTCCGGGCCTGCGCGATCTGCAGGGCGAGGCGGCTTCGGCGCGCCTGCTGGAAACCTTGAAGCGCGAGCAGGAGTCGCTCGCCGTGCGTCACGGCAAGCAGGTGCCGCTGCTGTTCAAGGTGGCCCCGGATCTGGAGGACGGACACATTTCCGGACTGGCGAAAGTGTTCCTCGATGGCGGACTGGACGGACTGATCGCGACCAACACCACGCTCGACCGTCGGGCGGTGCAGGGCCATCCCCGGGCAAACGAGTCCGGCGGACTCTCGGGCAAGCCCCTGACGACCCGCAGCACGGAGGTGATTGCGGCGTTTTCCTCGGCCTTCGGTGGCCGAGTGCCGATCATCGGCGTGGGCGGGATTTCATCGGTCGAGGACGCTCAGGCGAAACTTCGGGCCGGGGCCTCGCTGGTGCAGATCTACTCGTCGTTCATCTACCAAGGACCGGCGCTGGTGGAGGAACTGGTCAATGGGCTGTGATCTCCTTGCCCTCAGGGCATGAGATTTCCGCTTGAGCACGGTCAGGACTGGTTTATTTTTCAAGGGTCAAACCGACATCATCATGAAAACCATCCTCACCTCCACCTGTGCGCTCCTCGCCGCCCTCACCTTTTCCAACTGCTCGGGTCCGACCGGTCCTGACACCCAGCGCGGAGCCGTCGTCGGCAGCCTGATTGGTGCAGGTGCCGGTGCGATCATTGGCAACCAGTCCGGTAACCCAGGTCAAGGAGCCCTCATCGGAGCCGCCGCTGGCGGACTGGGCGGAGCTGCACTCGGCAATGCCCGCGACACAGAGCGCCGCAACTACAACAATCAAAACGGCTACTACGACAAGAACGGCAACTGGCACCAGAACGGTTACTGATTGTTACCAATCACGCCTCGTTTCCAAAACGAACTCTCAGGAAGGTCATCCGGGAATCACCGGGTGGCCTTCTTTTTTGGATGAAAAGGTGCGCCAGTGCCTCTTATCCTCGAACCAATCCGCCATGCCTCGTTCCCTTTTCCTCGCCGCCGCCATCCTTTTCTCGCTGCTGATGCCCTCTCACGGGCAGCTCGATTTCGCGCAGGAATTGGAAGGAAAGAAGAACTCAACAGTCGCCTCCTTCCATTCCGAAGTGAAGTCCATTGCCCCGGGAAAGCCTTTCACGGTGGCGCTCCAACTGGCACATCCGGCTGAATGGCACAGCTACTACAAGAACACCGGAGGCGTTGCCAATCCCCCAAAGATCAACTGGACCCTTCCGGATGGCTTCACCGCTGGTGAAATCCAGTGGCCAACCCCGGAGATCAAGGATGTCTTCGGCAGCAACGGGTTTGTCTATGACGGCACTCCCATCTTCCTCGTCGAGATCACCCCGCCTGCCAACCTGAAGACCGGCGAAGCCGTCAAGATTCTTGCCAAGGCCGGATGGCAGATCTGCGACAAGAGTTCCTGCAACGACGAGAAGGCCGAACTCTCCCTCAGCCTCGATGTCGCCGATGCTCCGCAGATCGATCCATCGAAGGCCGACCTCTTCACGAAAGCACGCTCCGCGCTGCCGAAGCTTTCCGCCGCTTGGAAGTTGGCGGTCGAAAGCGCACCAGACTCCGTGAAGATCCGCATGACGCCAGGTGAGGGTGCGGCGGAGAACCTTGAAAAGGCCGGACTTCAGTTCATTCCGGCGGATAACTTTGTGTTCACCTCGGCCGACGGCGGTTCGATCACGAAGGACGGCAACGACTGGGTCGTCACCCTGAAGCGCGCCAAGGAAGCTCCAAATGGAGACAAGGTCACTCCCGGCAAGACCCTTTCCGGCATCCTCAGCGCGAAATCGCCGCTGGACACCACGCTTGGGGCGAACGCGATTTTGCTCTCCAATGTCAGCTTTTCCAAGCCACCAGCGGCGAGCCTTTCCTTTGGCGCACTGCTTCCGGTGCTCGGGGGAATGCTGCTGGGAGGTCTGATCCTCAACCTGATGCCCTGTGTCTTCCCGGTACTGGGACTCAAAATCATGAGTTTCGTCCAGCAGGCGGGCCAGGAACGTCGGAAAATCATCTTCCATGGCCTGGCATTTACCGGAGGAGTGCTGATCTCGTTCTGGATCATCAGCGGGATCCTTTACTTTCTTCGCGAGCACTCGGGCGCGGAGATCGGATGGGGCTACCAGCTTCAGAACAAGTGGTTCGTCTATGGCCTGGTGATGCTGTTCTTCGTTTTTGGCCTGAACATGTTCGGCCTGTTTGAAGTTGGAACCTCCGCCACCTCACTTGGCGGGAGCCTTCAGTCCAGGAACGGGATCTCGGGCTCCTTCTTCTCTGGCGTTCTCGCCACCGTTGCTGCCACACCCTGTTCCGCCCCGATTCTTGGACCAGCCATCGGTGCGGCGGTGGTCCTTCCGACGGTTCAGTTCTTCACGGCTTTCACGGCCATGGCGCTGGGCTTGTCGCTGCCTTATCTGCTGCTTTCGATGTTCCCCAAGTTGATCGATTTTCTGCCAAGACCGGGGGCATGGATGGAGTCATTCAAGCAGGGCATGGCGTTCCTCCTTCTTGGAGCAGCGGGCTATTTCTTCTGGGTTTACATGGACCACGTGGTCCCGGATGTCCTTTTCATCGTGATCCTAGGCTTTGTGGCGATCGCGCTCGCCTGTTGGATCTACGGCAGATGGTCAACTCCGATGAAGTCCACACGCGTCCGCTGGATGAGTCGCCTGATCGCCTTGATCATCGGAGGAGCTGGATTCTATGCAGCGACCGGACCTTATCATGGCTTGGAATGGGAACGTTGGAGCCAGGGGAAAGTTGATACCTACATGGAACAGGGAACTCCGGTTTATGTCGATTTCACCGCAAAATGGTGTGCCACCTGCCAGGTCAACAAAAAGAGAGCCTACAACGACGAGGTGATTGCCCTCTTCAAAGAGCGGGGAATCGTTCCTCTGAGGGCCGACAAGACGAAGCCTGACCCTGAAATCGACGCCAAGGTCGCGGAGTTCAATCGGGCGGCCATTCCGGTGAACGTTCTCTACGTTCCCGGCAAACCACCGATCCTGACCCCTGAGCTCTTGAGCCCCGAGTATCTCAAGGAACTCATCACGAAGGAAGTTCCGGTGAAAAAGTGAACGGGCAGCGGACTCAAGTTCGCGGTCCATTCTTGGGAATCTGCGACTTCCGGCTTTCATGGTCGCTTGAGTGCCGCCACAATGGCAGCGCATGAGCGATATTCCCATCCTGGTCGTCAACGATCCCTGGCTGGCTCCCTACGAAGGCGCGATCCGGCGACGGTCGGAGCGTTTCAAGGAAACCCTGGCCCACATCGAGCACCACGCGGGGTCGCTTTCCGCGCATGCGACCGGCCACAAGTTCACCGGCATCCAGTATCAGGCCGCCGGGCCTTGCTGGATGATCCGTGAATGGGCTCCGAAGGCGAAGGCGGTCTTCCTCATCGGCGATTTCAACGGCTGGAACCGCGAAAGCCATCCGCTCGCACCCGCCGGGGCCGGAGTGTGGCAGCTCCGCTTGCCGGGCGATGCCCTCGACCATGGCCAGCGCGTCAAACTCCACGTCGTCGGGGCCGATGATTCCCGTCGCGACCGAGTTCCCGCCTGCATCCGTCGCGCTGTGCAGGACAGTGTCACGCACGACTACTCCGGGCAGATCTGGAATCCGCCACAGCCTTATCAGTGGAGAAACGAGTTCGATCCCGCCACGGTCACCACGCCGTTCATTTACGAGGCCCATGTCGGCATGTCCGGTGAGGAGGGTCGGGTCCACACCTACCGCGAGTTTGCCGATGACGTCCTGCCCAGGGTGAAGCGCGGCGGCTACAACACGGTGCAGCTCATGGCGGTGCAGGAGCATCCGTATTACGGCTCTTTCGGCTATCATGTCTCGTCGTTCTTCGCGCCCTGCTCGCGCTTCGGCACGCCGGATGATTTGAAATATCTCGTCGATACCGCCCACGGGCTCGGCATCGCGGTGCTGTTAGACATCGTCCACTCGCACGCGGTGAAGAACATCGCCGAGGGCCTCAACGACTTCGATGGCTCCGGCAACCAGTATTTCCACTCCGGGGATCGGGGCGAACATCCGCTCTGGGACTCGAAGTGCTTCGACTACGGCCGCTCGGAAGTCCGACAGTTCCTGCTTTCCAATCTCCGCTGGTGGCTGGAGGAATTCCGCTTCGATGGCTTCCGCTTCGATGGCGTGACCTCGATGCTCTATCATTCGCACGGCAACAAGTCCTTCGGCAGTTATGACGACTACTTCGGCGGCGATGCCGAGGAGGACGCCATCCTTTATCTCCAGCTCGCAACCACCCTGATCCAGCGCATCAAGCCCGGTGCACTCATCATCGCTGAAGACATGTCCGGCATGCCCGGCCTCTGCCGACCTGTTTCAGAAGGAGGCTGCGGCTTCACCCATCGCCTCGCCATGGGCCTGCCGGATCACTGGATCAAGCTGCTCAAGGAAGTGCCCGACGAGCAATGGGACCTCGGTGAACTCTGGGGCGTGATGACCAACCGCCGCTACGGCGAGGCCACCATCGCCTATGCCGAAAGCCACGACCAGGCGCTCGTCGGCGACAAGACCCTGGCCTTCCGCCTGATGGACCAGAACATGTACTGGTTCATGGCGAAGTCCGACCAGAACCCGGTCATCGAACGCGGCATCGCCCTTCACAAGATCCTCCGCCTTCTCACGCTTTCATTCGGTGGCGAGGGCTGGCTGAATTTCATGGGCAACGAGTTCGGACACCCCGAGTGGATCGACTTCCCACGCGAGGGCAACGGCTGGTCCCACCACCATTGCCGCAGACAGTGGTCGCTCGCCGAGAATCCGGAGTTGAAATACGAATGGCTCGGCGACTTCGATCGAGTGCTGGTCGAGCTCGCCGTGAAGCATCGTCTGCTCGCCTCACCTCCCGCGCAGCTGCTCAATCTCGACCACTCCAACAAGGTCCTGTGCGCCGAACGCAGCAGACTCATCTTCGTGGTCAACCTTTCCCCCCATAGCTCGTATTTCAACTACGAGCTCCCGGTTCCCGAAAGCGGGACCTACCAACTCGTGCTCGATAGTGACGAGCCACGCTTCGGCGGACATGGCCGCGTGGATCATTCGTTCGTCTATCCGGTGAACGTGAACGGAAGGCTCAGCGTTTATACCCCCGCGAGAACGGCGCTGGTGTTTGCTCCGGCGGAGTAGGCAAAGTGAATGGTAAATCGTAAATGGTGAGTGGGGTGGAGTAGAATCGATCAAACGCGTTTTGAAATCGTTTGGAATCAAGACGTGTAATCCTCGTGGTCTGGAATCATTCGTCGGATTCGCCAATCCTCCAGATCAGCGAAAAGCTCGGTGGAAGGCCATCCCTTGTTCGGATCCCGCTTGCCGGACCATGTTAGATGAACCACCGCGAATTGCTCAGGAAGTCCATCAATTCGGAATAGCACGTCGTCACAATCAATTCGCCGCGCGCGCGCATAAGCAGCATTTCCAAAGAGGGCGCTATCTTCTCTCAGCTCTCGGCCCAATTCGGCTGCAATCTCAGGGCCATGGTCATCAATCTCTTCCCATGGTTCTAAGAGCTCGAAGCTAAAACGTGAGTCAAAGGGAGGTTTCATTTTCCGCTGGTCCTCATGGATTTCGTCTCCAAAGAAAGATCAGCCAACTCGGTGCTCGACTCTTCGGTAGATCCGATAAACCCGAGGAAATTCCATTGGGGCTGATCCATCGTTTTGAGTGGTTCCACAGATCACGGCCATAGCGTTCAGTCGCTCCTGGTAGCTGCGGTCTTTCCAGGGATTCTCGCGTTCCCGGCAATCCTTCAGCGTTCGCTTGGTCACCGATTTATCCATGCAGATCGAACTTTCGTTCGTGCCGAATATTAGCGGGATCGGAGCCCGGATGCCAGATCAAACCCGATGAAAAAGCTGGGACCCGTTTCCAGCTCCCGGCTTGAGAAGTGGATGATGGATCACGCAAACTCAACAGCGTGGAACTTGGACCAGTCGTCGAGGATGGTGGAGCGGACGTCATCGGTGTAGTGGTAACCGGTGATCAAGGCATTCGGTGCGGAAACCGACGTGGCATCGAGCTTCACGCCGGGCTGGCTGGCAATCCAGGCTTCAAACTGCGCGTAGGACGGCTGTCGGTGATGAAGGTGACGAGGGCATCCTTGTCCAGACCGAGGCCCTTGATGAGCATGCTATCGCGGCAGCGACCGGGGCCCTTGTAGCCGTCTGCCTGCTTGCCGCGGGCGACGAGCGAGACTTTCTGCCAGAGGCGTGGGAGATGGAAGACACCAAGTGGACCGGTAATGCCGGACTTCATCAGATGAAAAATTCTTCGGCTTTTCCGCAGAGTTTGTGTTGAGATTCGAACTTTGTTAGAGACCGAGCTCTGGCTTGGTCCTCGGCGCGGCCACGCGGGCGGACGGCATCCTGTTCGCGACCGCTATGGCCGCAGTGAGTATTGCCAGGATTCGTATCGCCCGCCCGCTCCTGAAGGCGGCACCTAACAGCTCGTGCCCGACATCGATGAGCCACGCTACGGCGAGAACGGCCCTGGTGCCCGCGCCAATGGAACGAGTTCAAGCTGAGTTGAGGGTCATTTCAGCGTGCTTTCCGCCTCCTTGGTCCATGCACCGTTGCGATGGACTTCGGATTCAAGAACGATGGCCGGCGTGATCGCCAAGGGGGCACCACCTGGAGCGAAAATCCGAACCTCCACGGTAAGCGTCGCAGTGGGAGATTTCACGGGGACCAGGGCGCAGGCGATGCCGGAAGCGGCCTTGGAATGGAGGTCGCCCGTGTTGGTGAAATCCCCATTGCCGTCGGCATCGATCGCCAGAATCTCACCAGTCGTCGGATCATAGTATTCCAATCTCAACGGCACAGGCGAACGCATGCGGAATGGGATGCCGACAGTCTCACCAACCGGCACTGCGAGTTCGTGAAACAGGGAGATCGAACGGAAGGGATTCGCCTCGATCAGGCTGGCATCCAGCACCACACGTCCGACCGCATCTGCCTGCCACTGGACTTCCCACGTTGACGGCTTGGAGGCTTCTCCTTCCCGCGGTCTCCAGCCGACTTGAACCTTTGCTGCATCGACTCCCTCAGTTGCACCGAGGGCCACCTTGAGCGACGCTTCTCCACCGCCTGAAACAGCCAATGGCAGAGCGAGGGTGGCGGCGGCCTTTCCGGCAGTGAATTGAACGCTCCCCGAAGCATCGGAGGAGGCCCCGGGACCGCTGATGACCCACTCACCCGAAATGCTTTGCGAGCCCGGATTCGAGACCACAAACCGGGT
>JAIYDT010000203.1 GCA_027487355.1 Verrucomicrobiaceae bacterium | reverse complement strand
GTCCTCAGGCACCAGACGCCCATTGCACCAGATCGAATCGGCCATGAACGAACAACAAAGTCCCCTCCTCCCTGTGGCAAGTGGCAAGTTCCGGGAGATTGACCACGGATGAAGAGGATGGACACGGATAAGAGCGATTGATTGTAGCAACTTGGGCTGCTTTCCGCCGACGAGACTCAGACGACCAAGTTCAGTCATCTCGACAGCCTTCATCCGAGTCCATCCTGTTTATCCGTGGTTGAAATCTCCTGATCTCGCGAGTGAAGAATCGCAGCGAGCCCTTCGCGCCATCGTTTCGTAATCGCAGAAACGCGGAGATCGGGCTTTTCCCGGATTGACCGCAGACTCCGGTCGCGGATGCTCCCGGCATGCGCTTCCTGCTCTTCTTCTGCGGTTTCTCCATCCTCGCGCTCGGGTTGGCCGGGCCCCGCGTGCTGGAGGAAAAGGACGCGATGGGATTTCTCCAGGGGGCCCTGACCCTCGGCGGTGGCCTGGTGATCAGCGGGCTGTTTTCGACGCGCTGGTTTTGGCACGGCGCGCTGGGAGGCGGAGTGATGGCCCTGCTCGGCTTTTCGCGGGGGCTGGTGAATCTGCCTTCGTTGCCCGGTTATCTCAAGGAGCGTTTCGTGGAGAAAATCGTCGATGCCAATCCTCTGCCGCTATTGGAATGCTCGGTCACCTTGATCTGCCTGCTGCTGCTGGTCGCGGTGGTGAAAACCCTGCTGGCGGAACGTCGCAGAAAGGCGATCGAGGCCCTCGAAGCCCTGGAATCAGGCGACGACTGAACCTCCCGCCCCGAGCTCAGTCTTCGACAGGGGTGCGGACGTGCTGCTGGTTGCGCTTTTCGTAGAGATCCCGGTTTTTGATCCACTCCTGGACCTCGCTTTTCTTCTTTTCCACCGGCGCGACCATCGGGGCCTTCGAAGTCTTCGCCTTTGGGTTGAGCAGGGCATACATCCGCCATCCGAGCAGGCCGAGAAGCACGAAGAAGAAGAGGTAGAGCGAGATTTTCACAGCGATCAATAAAGCAGAATCCGGACTAAGTCCGCGAGCACTAATCTCGTTGCTGATTAAAATAGCGCATGCAGGAGGGCCCCGACCCTCCACGCCCGTTCATCCGTCAGGGCTGAGCGGGAGCGGCTGGTGGGGTCGGAGCCGGTGTGGCTCCTTGAGCCGCTGGGGGGGGCGTGGGAACTGGCGGCGGCGGAGGGGCCAGCAGATCCTTCCACTCAAGGATCTGGGCACCCGGTCCCAGGCCTCCGATTTCCTGGACCAGGGTCTGGCAACGGCTACGCCAGGCATCGTAGTTCGGAGGCCCCCGCTCGGCTTCACGGCTTCCGGGAAAGACCACGTAGGTGACCTTGAGGTCGGAAACCGGACGGTTGTTCGGGGTGGCGCGGCTGTTGAGTTCCTTTGCAATCCGCAGCGAGGCCTCGCCCACCTTGTAGGTCGGCCCGCCATCACCCACGACCGCAGGGACGATTTTCTCACCGAAGACGACCAAGGCGTAGTCGCCCACGTTCGGAGCAAAGGGATCCGAGTTCGAACCAAGGATGTTCACCGGAATGACGATGAAGGGATCATACTCTGCCACGAGAAATGAGCGGGACTTCAAATCCGTGATGCCCCGTTTCAGGAAGGCCACCCGCTCGCGCAGCCACTTCTTGCGATCCGCAGTGGTCGCTCGATCGGCGATCTCCTTCTCCGCCGCCGCGATGCGACGTTCCCAACCGGCGATCATCGGGTTTGGAGTCTGGGATTTCTTTGGCCAACCGTAACTGGTAAATGGCTGGTAGTTCGAGGAGTTGACAATTTCATCCGGCATCGTGGCGAGGCGGTCGCCATCGGAACCATCGGCCACGACGTCCATCTCCGCCTGCATCAGGAAGACCTTCCGACCGCCGGGCGCGCGGAGGTTGAGAATCGTCTCGCAGTCGTAGAGGTTGTGCTTCGTCAG
Source organism: Verrucomicrobiaceae bacterium (assembly GCA_027487355.1). Classification (GTDB taxonomy): domain Bacteria; phylum Verrucomicrobiota; class Verrucomicrobiia; order Verrucomicrobiales; family Akkermansiaceae; genus Luteolibacter. The sequence goes on along the minus strand of JAIYDT010000203.1, from coordinate 12,571 downwards.
CAGCTCGTTGAGGGCGGTGGCGTCCTGTTTGAGCCGCTCCGCCTTGTTGTCGTAGAGCTTGAAATACCACGGGGAAACCTCCGCCTGGGCGACCATCGGGGCCAGGCCGGGGAGAAGCGTCCCCAACTTCGGATTGGAGGCTTCCAACTCCGCCATGGTCTTGGCCGGAGCGGGCAGGCGCAGCTTCAGGGTGTATTCGGCGACGTAGCTGTCCCCGGTGATCCGTTCCTTGGAAGCGAGCGCGCCTTTCTCGATCTTCACCTCGGTCTTGAGCGGGATTCCGGCGCGCAGATTGCGGATGTCGCCCTCGCTGGACTGGGTGAAATCGGAGGCGACCGGAGCATCCTGCTCGCGCTTCGCGTCCTCGACCTTCTTGTCGGCCGCCCTCTTGATGGAATCGATCTGTCGGTCATAGGCCTGTTCCATTTCGATCCGCAGCCGCGACTCGATCTGGCGCCGGATGTCCTGCTCATCGGCCGGGACTTTCACGATCTCCGGTTTCGGCGAAAAAACGTCCTTCAGGCCCCGCTTGATCTTCGAGGGCAAGGGGGTGAAAAGCGAGCCAAGGCCCGCCACCCCCAGCACCAAGACGGCGATGCCTCCCACGCCGAACCTTTTCCCGGGCTCGCGGCGCTTCACTCCTTCAATGACGTTGGGATCCTGCCGTTTTGACATGCTTGAAAAACTTTAGCAGCCTCAACGGTGCCAGCAATCTCCGTTGATCAACATTCGCCCCAATCGCGGAAAATTCGCTCAAGGGCCTCACGATCGACCTCGTCGAACGCCCCCGGACATTCGGAATCGACGTCGAAGACCGCCACGATCGCCCCTCGCGCGTCCTTCACCGGAACGACGATTTCGCTTTCCGAACGGGAATCACAGGCGATGTGCCCCGGAAACGCGTGCACATCCGCCACCACCTGGCATTCCCCGGTCGCCCAAGCCGTGCCGCAGACTCCCCTGCCCCAGCCGATCCGCGCGCAGCCCGGCGTGCCCTGATAGGGTCCGATCACCAGCGATCCGCCCGAAACACGGTAGAATCCGGTCCAGAAATAGTGCGGCATCAACCCGTGAAGCACCGCCACGATGCCCGCCATCCGTGCGATCCGGTCCGGTTCTCCGGCGATCAGACCCCGGATTTTCAGTTCCGCATCGGCGTAAAGCCCTTGTTTTTCCTCACTTCCGGGAATCCGCATGCCTTCTTCGAAACTGAAAACTGACAAACCCGCAAACTCCAATACAGTCGCGCCGTGAGCTATCAGGTCTTTGCCCGAAAATACCGACCGAAAACCTTCGACGATGTCCTGGGACAGGACCACGTCGTCAGGACCCTGCGCAATGCCATCGCCCAAAAGCGCCTGGCCCATGCCTACCTCTTCGTCGGCCCCCGCGGCACCGGAAAAACCTCCACCGCCCGCATCCTCGCCAAGGCGCTGAACTGCACCAACGGCCCCAAAGCTGACTTCGATCCGGAGGAAAGCGTCTGCATCGAGATCGCCGAAGGCCGCTCGCTCGACGTGCTTGAAATCGACGGTGCCTCCAACAACGGCGTCGATCAGGTCCGCGACCTGCGCGAGTCCGTCCGATTCGCCCCGGCCAGCGGCCAGTTCAAGATCTACTACATCGACGAGGTCCACATGCTCTCGAACGCGGCCTTCAACGCCCTGCTCAAGACCCTCGAGGAGCCGCCGCCGCACGTGAAGTTCATCTTTGCCACCACCGAGGCGAACAAGATCCTGCCGACCATCCTTTCCCGCTGCCAGCGCTTCGACCTGCGGCCGATCCCCACCGACCTGATCGCGAAGCACCTGCTGCACATCGCGAAGGAGGAAGGCGTGACCCTCGAGGAAACAGCCGCCTGGGCCGTCGCGAAAGGCGCGGACGGCGGCATGCGCGATGCCCAGTCGATGCTCGACCAGCTCGTCTCCTTCTGCGGCAACACCATCACCGAGGCCAACGTCCTCGACGTCTTCGGATTCACCTCTCGGGAAAAGGTCGCGCAGCTCGGCGGTGCCCTCCTCGCCCGCGACACGCCGGCCGCGCTTTCCCTCATTCAGAAGGAGGCCGAAACCGGTCGCGAACTGTCCCAGCTCCTCGGCGAACTGGTCGGAGCCCTGCGCGCCCTGCTCATCGCGAAGCTCGATCCCTCCGCCGATGGCGAGGGCATTCCAGCCGATCTCTGGGCCGAACTCGTGAAGGCCGCCGACGCCTACCCGCCGGACCGGATTCTTTCCGCCATCGATGTCTTCGCGGAAACCGAAGGCCGCATGAAGTGGTCCACCAACAAGCGCCTCCACTTCGAACTCGGCCTGATCAAGGCGATCCAGTCGCTCGGAGAGGTCCGGCTTTCCGACGTCATCAAGGTCCTCGCCAAGGGCGCCGATGCACTTGGGGAAACGCCCGCCGTTTCCGTGCCCGAGGCCCCTGCTCCGGTCGTGATCGAGAAGGCTCACGAAGCACCCATCGCCGAGGCCCCGGCCCCGCCACCTGCCAAGGTCTGGGAACCCGAACCGGAGACGCCAAAACCAGCTCCGAGAAAACCATCCGACGCGATCACCAGCCGCCTCGACTCCCTGATCGCCTCCGCCCCGGAGGTCAGCGAGCCCATCCCGGCCGACGACCCCCCCTTCCGCGCCGAGGCCCCCAAGGAAACCCCGCCGCCGCCCAAGGAAACCAAGCCCGCCGCCGATGATTCCTTCCACCACGACCCGCTGATCGAACACGCCCTCAAGGCGCTAGAAGGCCGTGTGGTGAAATAATTTCCAAGTTCCAAAGGCCAAGTTCCAACGGGGAGAAAGCACTAAATTCTAAGTACGAAATTCGAAACGGAAGAGTCTTTATCTTCGCTTCAAACTGAAAACTGAACACTTCAAACTCTCAAGAATATGAACATCCAGAAACTGATGAAACAAGCCCAGCAGATGCAGGCCGGGCTTGCCGCGAAACAGGAAGAACTCGCCCAGCGCACCGTCGAGGCCAGCGTCGGCGGCGGCAAGGTGACCGTGGTGTCCACCTGCGCCGGTGATGTGCAGTCGATCAAGATCGATCCCTCCGTCGTCGATCCGGCCGATGTCGAGTTCCTCGAGAACCTTGTCCTCAAGGGCGTCCAGGAAGCCGTCAACAAGGGCAAGGAACAAGCCGCCGCCGAAATGCAGAAACTCACCGGCGGCCTCGGCATTCCCGGCCTCTGAGTTCCAATTTCAAATTTCGAATTTCGAATTTTCTTCCTCGCCATGACTCACCATGTCCGCCGCCGAATCGGGTGGACATGGCTCGGCCTGTCTTCCGCGCTTCTTCTGCTGACGATCTTCGCCTACGTCCGCCAACCGGACCGGATGGCCGCCTTCACCGTCATGCCGATCTGGGTGTGGGGAGGCTTCGGACTTCTGATGTCTTCCGTGGCATGCCACATCCTGCGCGCATCGCTCTCCCTGATACTCACCGGCATCTGGACCCTCACCCTCCTGCTCGGCGCGGATGAGGCCCGGGTGCTCGGAAACCTTTCCAAGGAGGTTCCCCTTCCGGGTCATGCCAAACCCCACTCCGGACTGCCGGTGATTCGAGTCGCCACCCTGAATTGCGGCTTCTTCAACTACGGAGATCCCTCGCTCGATCTCGCCGCTTGGGATCCAGACATCGTCCTGGTCCAGGAGGTCTGGCCCAAGGACGTGCAGACCATCGCCGACCGCCTCTACGGCGGCCGAGGGAACTATCGCATCCAAAAGAACAACGGCATCATCACCCGCTGGAGCATCAAGCGCGAGGTGCCCAACCTCATGTTCCGCGAACAGCAAGTCACGGTGGTCGATGCCGATGGCCGGGAAATCGAAGTGGTTAATGTCCATCTCAACACCGCCTCGACCAATCTCGAACTCTGGAAACGCTCCGCCTGGATCGAACACCGCAACAACCGCCAACTCCGACGTCAGGAACTCTCGGTGGCCCTTCAGTTGCTGGAACAAACGACACCTTTTCCCCAGCGCCCGACGATCCTCGGCGGCGATTTCAACACCTCCGCCAACGACCACGTCCACTCCCTCCTGACCCGGGACTTTCAGGACAGCTTCGCCACGGCCGGCTCCGGTTGGGGAAACACCTTCCAGCGTCGAGTCCCGGTGCTGAGGCTCGACTGCCTTTACGCCACCCGACAGTTCACCCCGGTCCGCTGCCGGGCGGTCACCACGAGAAAATCCGATCACCGCATGGTCATCAGCGACCTGATCCTTCCGGGGGCGTGATGATGGCAATCTTCAATCTTCAATCTTCAATCTTCAATCCAATGGACTGAGTCTCCACGGATCGATTGACGATTTTTGATTTCTGATTTTTGATTTCTGATTTGAAGAGGGCGGATTTTTTCTCCTAAGGAATAATTTGGGGCGGCGGGGGCGGACTCCCTAGAGTTGCGTCGATCAAAACAAACATGCCCGAAGAAATCCGCCACCTCCGCACGGAGGACCGTAAGATCATCGCCCGAATGAGAAAAGACAAAAAGCCCCAGGCTGAGATCGCTAGGACGATCGGATTCAGCCAAGGAACTATCTGCAAAGAGCTCTCACGGAACTCTGGGAAAAGGGGCTATCGACCCAAGCAAGCGCAGGCTAAAGCGCACGAACGAAAGCTGTCAAAGCGAGCCAGAAGCTCCGTGGTAACCGAAGAACTTGCCGAGCAGATCATCGTCAGACTTGAAGCAAAGCACAGTCCCGAGCAGATCAGCGGTGCCTTGGCTCGCACCGGTCAGCGCATCAGCACCAGCGCCCTCTATAGTCACATCAGCTTGGACAAGAAAGCTGGAGGCCATCTGCACTTGAATCTGCGGATCAACGGTCGCCGTCGCTATCGTCGCCGCAACAAGGCGAGCCGGGTGAAGATCCCCAATCGTCGGGACATTTCCGAACGCCCAAAGGTCGTAGATCTGCGGGCTCGCCACGGTGATTGGGAAGTGGACCTCATCGAAGGCTCCCGAGGCAGCGGATACATCCTAAGCCTTTACGAGCGCAAGTCCCGCTACGGGAAACTCATCAAGCTCAAGAGCAAGACCAGCGTCGAGACCAGCCGTGGGATCATCAAGGCGCTTACGAATTACCGAGTGAAAACCATCACCTACGACAACGGTCTGGAGTTCTCGAAGCATGAAGAAGTGAGTGCCGCGCTCGGTGCCGAAGGCTACTTCTGCAAGCCCTACTCCTCGTGGGAAAAGGGAGGCGTTGAGAACTTCAATGGCTTGGTGCGCCAATACTACGCGAAAGGCTGCGACCTCAGCAAGGTGACCCAGCAAGCCATGAGCGAAACAGAATCGGAAATAAATGATCGCCCCCGCAAGGTTCACGGATACAAAACTCCAAGCGACTACTCATCACAACTAGCAGCTTGATGGATCTCCCCGCCGCCTCAAATTATTCCTTAGGAGAAAAAATCCGCCGAGATCTCAAGGGTTCAAACCATCACGGTGGCCCGGAGTTTTCAAAACCATGACAATCTCAGGCAAACAATAACACAACTCAAAATTGTCATTTGCAATGCCATTGATAAAGCTTGCCAGGATCACCGGCCTGTATCCCATAGAAATCTTTTTGCTTACGAAGCACAGCGTAAAAATCTGCTCCGTCGTCCGGACGAATCAAAACTAAAACACCCAACTTCGCTGGATGCATGGAAATAATCTTCTTCCTCTGTTCAGGCAATGACAAAACTGAGTAAAGTTTTATTATCTTTTCTTCAGCTTCAACAGGATCAGCCGTAGGCGGAATCTGAACCAAGACACCTATCGCCTGAATCTTCTCGCCGTAAACCTCTGCAGAAAAGTCATAAGCCGACTTTGATGGCTCAACTTTCGCATCTTTGGTTGGAGGATCGACTTTCCCACTTTCAATCTGCCTCTTGAGACTGATGATCCTGGGATGACCAGGAGCCAGGCCCTGTTTCTCGAGGCGGGCCACTTCCTTCTCAAGATCCGAAACCTTGAGCTCTTGAGAGAACGCTTGGCCAGCGATCAGTGAAAACATCAGAAGCTTGAGTAGCGAACTCCTCGAAAGCTCTGGGATCCATCTACTCACCGCGTTCGACCTCGAGAAACTCGCCAGCAATGAAAAGACCCCTTGCACGTGTTCATGCATCTTCCTGACCTTGAAGCCTCTTGGGAGGCCCTTTTTCCGGGAAGTCTTGAGAGGCCAAGTGGACGCTGGTTCGACTGGCATACAGGTAGAAACGTGGAGAGGCATACCCTTGATGAAGTTGGACTTACTGTTGCTAACCCCAAGGACATGATGGTTTCAAGACGATTCGTCCATGATGATCTGCAAGCGTGGCACGAACCGTCTCTCGACTGCCAGTGGACTCGATCGCCTCGTAGCCTTATGGAGAAGGGGATTGCATCCCCTTGGCGGAGGACCCTGCATTCGCCGCACCTCGGAACAAGGGGATGCAATCCCCTTCTCCTTATTGGGGCTGACGAGCGCTTTTGACATCTCGTTCCATGAAGATAAGCCCATCGCAGGCTGGCATCTTTTTTCAACTCCATCTGAGTTGGTGAACCCGTTGATCCCAACGAGATCAACTTCTGGATCGACTTCGAGGTCAGGCATTCTCATCAAAAATGAAGGGCCTTTCATGCCCTCATCCGGATCCGTTTCTCCGGAACCCCCATGGGATGCGATCACCTCATTTCAAACTCTCTCAAGAAGCACCTCATCTCCAAGCACCACCAGATCCACCCGGCCTTTCAGGGTCTTGTCGAGGAAGGGGGTGTTGCGGCTCTTTGATTTCATGAAGGCGGTGGTGAAGGTGGTTTCCGCTTCGGGGTCGAAGAGGATGAAGTCGGCGGGTTTTCCCTCCTCCACCGGCACGGTGGGCAGGCCCATCATGCGGCGTGGCTCGGCGGAGTAGCGTTTCACGACGAGATCCCAGCCGAACTTTCCGGTGGCGATGAAATGGTGGTAAAGCGAGACGAGTGCGGTTTCCAGGCCGGTGATGCCGTTGGGTGCGCTGACAAAGTCCTGGGACTTTTCAAAGGGCGTGTGCGGGGCGTGGTCGGTGGCGATGAGGTCGAAGACTCCGTCGATCAGTCCCTGGAGCAAGGCCTCGGTGTCGGCCTTGGTCCGCAGCGGCGGGTTCATCTTGTAGTGCGTGTCGTAGTCGCCGATGTCCTCCTCGGTGAAAAGCAGGTGGTGGGGAGCGACCTCGCAGGTGACCTTCACGTCACCTCGCTGCTTCCACCAGCGGATCGTCTCCATGCCGAGCTTGCTGGAGACATGCTGGATGTGGATGTGGGCCCCGGCCGCATGGGCCAGGCGGATGTCGCGATCGATGATGATTTCCTCGGCACAGGCCGGCGATCCCTTGATGCCGAGCCGATAGGAAACAACGCCCTCGTTCAGCGCCCGAGGCCCGGCGAGCTCGTGGACCTCGCAGTGGCTGGCGAAGAACATGCCGAACTCGGTGGCATACTGCATCGCGCGGAGCAGCACGGCGGGATCGTTGGTGGTGTCGCCATCGTCGGTCAGCATCCTCACGCCCAGCGCGCGCATGCCGTCGATGCCCGCCAGTTCCTTGCCGGCCCGGTCCTTGGTGACGCAGCCGGAGGTGTAGATCGGGATGCGCGAGTTCTTGGCCGCGCTATCAAGCACCATGCGCACCACCGCTGCGGAGTCGATGGCGGGACTGGTGTTTGGCATCATGACGAGGCCGGTGATGCCGCCATTGATCGCCGCTTCACTGCCACTGCCGATGTCCTCCTTCGCCTCCTGACCTGGCTCGCGGAGATGGACGTGCGCGTCAAACATCGCCGGCATCAGGAGTCGGCCCCTGGCATCGATCACCTTCGCCTCCGCCGGAGCGGAAAGCCCCGTGCCGATCGAGCGGATGATTCCGTTTTCCACCAGCACATCGCCCTCGACGAGCGCGGCGGAGTCTTCGGAAGCGATGCGGGCGTTGCGGATGAGGAGCATGGGAGAAGAGAGTGAATGGTAAATGGTGAGTCGTGAATGGTGGTGGAGACGCTCACGGTGCGGATGGGGTCGAGTTCATCCGACCGGCTCGCGACGTGCAAGGCGGGTTTTGAGGGGAGGACCGTGGACTCAGGAGAGTTCAGCGGCCTTGTCAGAGCGACCTCGAACACGGCGAAGCTCGATGTATTTCACGCCGTTCAGTCCTGAATGAGGGCGGCCGCTTGAAGAATCCCCCTGAAGGGCGGCACTGCGAACCGAAAACAATGCCGCCCCGCCCGGAGGTGACTCCAGACGGGGCGGAGAAAGGAGGGGGGCCTGGACCCTTCCACCTGATGAGACAGTCCATTTCAGCCAATCGGGCGCTGCGGCGGCACGGGGCCGGCGGCAGCGGCAGGAGCCGCGGGACCGTGGCCGCGATCCAGAATGAGGCTGCTCGCCTGATAGGCCGCGACGAAGGACTCCCCGGCCGGGGTGGTGGCGAACTGCGGCAACAGGTCGGCAATCTGATCGAAGATCGCGGCAATCTCCCGTGAGCGCACCGGCAGGCTGTCCGTCAGGGCGGAGCGCGCGGCGATTCCCTGCTGCGGTGCCACCAGATAGGTCTCATACTCATCCGCCTCTTTCTTCAGGGCGGCCACGGCTGCCGGAGTAATGCCATACTGCGACGCCATGACTGAGGACGCTCCTGTTGCCAGGGATTTCGCATCTTCCTCCAGCAGGCGCGCGCGCTGGATCAGTGTCTCATTCCGCATCCTCCGCCAGCCGCTGAGGGGGAAGTCATACTTGGCGGCCGTGGTTTCATCCGCCGTGTCGTGGGCGAAATTCACGATGGCGCGGGCCACCTTGTAACATTCCTCCTCCAGCTCTTTCTCCTCACGGCGCTTGTCCGCAGCGCTGCCCGTGATCGGCGCGGATTGGATGGAAGCGGTCTCCGCCAGCGCCACGATGGCCTCGCGGGCCAGCCGGACCTTCGAGGTGAAGATGACCGGTGGCTTGTTCTCCCAGATGGACTTGTGCTCCGGCTTGTCAAGACAGGCCAAGCGCGAACGGTAACTATTCAGTTGATTGGCGATTTTGTCGTTCATGACAGCCGAAAAACGACACATCCTGAGATCGCTTTTCAAGAACTTTTCACTATCTTGATCGACACCCGGCAAACCATGCATTTGCCAACCCAGGGAGACGGAGCGGACTGGCGCTGGGATATGACGATCTGCGGCGATCCCTTGTCCCGGCGGGACCATGTCAGGAGACGATCGAGCCCCGGCAGGGGCGTGCCGATTCTCCGGAGAATCGACCTCCTTTCCCCCGATCGCCCCGCCCCTCCGGGGCTTCATCCGGTTTGGGACAAGCCCGGTGGCTGACGCGCATCGGCCAAGTTCGATCCCCCTCTGGGGAAATCAATCTCGGCTGAAATGGCGCAAACTTCCGTGAGACCTCAGATCCGCTTCTCAATTCCTGTGCAGAGTCTGCCGCTCCACCACTCTTGGGCGCTCCGAAACATCCCTGCGATTGGAGATCTTGACGCGGCCCGTCTTGTTGGTGCCGGTAGCGAGGGCAGCCGTTGATCCGCAGGTTCAATTGCAAATGGCTTCCGGATTTTTTGGTCCAAGCCAATGTGGTGGCTGTCCGGTGCAGGATTGGCTTAGCGCGGGCATGAATCAGATGGTTTTCCAGGTGGTTTGAGGTGGCGCAGGCCCAGCTGGACGAGGAGAATGGTCTAAATTGCCAATAGCCATCCGCCACCATGGGGTGGCGGACAGGAAGGACGGTGGGTCACGGCGTTGCCTGAAGGCGGAGAAAGCGACGCGGATGCAAGGGATCCGTGGTGAGGAAAAGGTCGCGCACCTCCACTGTGCGCAGCACACCCGCACCGGTATCGGTCACGTTCACTCCCCCGACGAGCGGTATCATCGTCGCGCCTGCCGTGCTGCGGGCGAGAGCGGTCCATGTGGCAAGGTCGTCACTCCCCTGCACCGTGAGCGTCACATCGGTCGCGTCGGTGTTGCGGGGGAAAGCAAGCGCCAGCCTGCCGGCGACCGTGCTCAAGGCAGGAAGCGGACCCGGCACGAGCGGATCGCCGCCGGTGGAGTATTCGAGGATCGTGCGCAGGCCGTCGAAATCCGCGTCTCCGTCGTTTGCAGCATTGGCCTCGCCGAGCTTGGTGAGCTTCCATTGCTGGAACGGCGGGTAAATGACGACGAAGCCGGCCACTTGCTCCACCGTGCCGGAGCTGCCGTTCAGGAATCCGCCGGTGGTGCGGCCGCGTGCGCGGACTTGGCCGTTGGCGGGGAGCGCCAGGCCCGTGAGCTGCCAGTTGGCCGTGGTGCCGATGCGGGTGCCACTGCCGAGCGCGGTCCAAGTCGCGCCGCTGTCCGTGCTTTTCTCAAAGGTCACTTGCGAGACTTCCGGCGAGCTGCCGCTGCGCGTCCAGGTGACTTGGGTTGCGTCGGGCACGCTCAGCGTCTGGGTCGCGAAGTCATTGGCTAGCCGGGCGAACAGATTGCGGGTAGTCCCTCCCACGGTGGTGAAGCCGCCGCCGAGGAGAATCTGTCCGTCCGCCTGCACTGCCACGCTGACGACATCACCGTTCACATTGGGATTGAAAACCGTGTCGAGAACTCCGGCGCTATTGATCCGCGCGATGCGGTTGCGCGTGGTCCCGCCCACGCTGGTGAAGCCGCCACCGAGTAAAATCCTGCCATCCGCCTGAACCGCCATGCCATATACGTAATCGTTCACATCGGGGTTGAAGCCCGCGTCGACCGTTCCGGCGGCATCCACCCGTGCGAATCGGTTGCGCGAGGTTCCGCCCACGCTGGTAAAGAATCCGCCGAGCAGAATCCGGCCGTCCGCCTGCAACGCCACGCTCAGGATTTGGTTGTTCACATTGGGGTTGAAGCCCTCGTCCAGAACGCCGGCGGCATCCACCCGCGCGATGTAGTTGCGCGAGGTTCCGCCAACGGTTGTGAACACGCCCCAGAGGAGGATGCGGCCGTCGGGCTGCACCTCCAGGCCATTGACTTGGCCATTGATTTGGCCACTCGTACTGGGATTGAAACCGGCGTCGAGGACTCCGGCGACACTCACTCGCGCGATGTTTCTGCGCGTAGTCCCACCCACACTGGTGAAGAGTCCACCGAACACAATCGCGCCGTCTGTTTGCAACGCCATATTCAGGACTCGGCCGTTCACGTTAGGATTGAAACCTGCGTCGAGTGTGCCGGCGGCATTCACGCGCGCGATGCGGTTGCGCGTGGTCCCACCCACGGTGGTGAATTGTCCGCCGAGCAGAATCGAGCCGTCCGGTTGTAATACCACGCTGCTGACCTCACCGCTCGCGTTGGGATTGAAACTCGCGTCGAGCGTACCGTCGGCATTGAGCCGGGCAATGTTGTTGCGCGGCTGGCCCAGGACGGAAGAGAATAGTCCCGCGATGAGGGTCTTTCCATCCGGCTGTAAGACTGTAGTCGAAAGGAAGTTACCAACCATGCTGGCGTTGAGCGCATTGAGGTCACCCGGCCCTGGTGCGACCACCGTGGCCACCTGCACGGGGCTACCGCTGGATAGGCCGTTGGTGGTAACTACCGCATTCAGTGCGCCCAGCGTGAGCCCGGAGAGGCTGCTGATCGTAAGCGAGGTGGCCGTCGCCGCCGTCACCGTGCCGGTCCCCGTGGGAGAGAAGGCCACGGTGTTGGCCCCAGACGTGGCGCTGAAATTTGTGCCGATGATGGTCAGCGTCGTCGCCGTCGTCAGGAGGTTGGCGGTGGACAGAGTGACGCTCGGGATACTGTAATCCGCCGTTGCTTCCACCAAACTGCCGCTGGTGCGGCCTTGGGCGCGGATCTGTCCGTTGGCTGGCAAGCTGAGGCCGGTGAGTTGCCAGTTGGAAGTGGTGCCGATACGAGTTCCATTGCCAATAGGACTCCAATTGAGACCGTTGTCGAAGCTTTGTTCAAAAGTAACTAGCGAAAGTTCCGGCGAACTGCCACCGCGCGTCCAGATGGCCTGCGTCGGATCTGGGACAATCAGCGTCTGAGTTGCCGAGTCATTGACGAGCCGGGCGAAAAGGTTGCGGGCGGTCCCACCTACGCTGGAGCCCCCGAGTAAAACCTTACCGTCCGCCATCACCGCCACGCTTTTGACTCCGGTGATTCCGGTGCTCGCATCCGGATTAAAGCCCGTGTCGAGTGTGCCGTCGGCATTCACCCGTGCGATCCGGTTGCGCGTGGTCCCGCCCATGCTAGTGAATTCACCTCCAAGAAGAATTCGACCGTCCGCTTGCACCGCCACGCTGTTGACAGGAGAATTTGCATTTGGATTGAACCCCATGTCGAGATTGCCATTGATATCAAATCGTGCGATGTGGTTGCGCGTCAATAGATTGCTTTTTATGCGGTTAAAATTGCCCCCTAGCAGAATTTGGCCATCGGCCTGCACCACCACGCTGTTGACTTGGATAATTGAATTTCCATTGACTACGTCCGGATCAAAGCCTGCGTCGAGTATGCCGTTGACATCTACCCGTGCGATTCGATTGCGGGCAGTGCCGCTCACGCTTGTGAAGGATCCCCCAAGTAGAATTTTACCGTCCGCCTGCACTGCCATGCTCCATACCACGCCGT
>JAIYDT010000177.1 GCA_027487355.1 Verrucomicrobiaceae bacterium | reverse complement strand
CTGACTGGCCGCTTCGAGGTATCCAACAACATCAGTGTTTCGAACCCGATCATCTTCTACGGGCGATCCACCTCCACCACAGACGGCATCCGGAGCGTGAGCGGAAGCAACACCCTGACAGGCACGATCGCCTTGGGAACTGGCGGAGGGATTGGATACATCCAGTCAGAATCCGGCAGCACCTTGACTCTTGGAACCACGGGCTCCACCGCCATCACGACACACTCCAGCGCGCCGAGCGGACGGACGGTCGTCCTGCAAGGAGCCGGGACTGGCATCGTCGCAGGACGAATCGCCAACCTCGACGGAACGAAAACCATGGCCTTGACCAAGAACGGAACCGGGACCTGGACGCTTTCCGATGCCAATACCTACAGTGGAAGCACCATCGTCAATCAAGGGACTCTGAACGTGGACACGGCGGGAACTCTCGGCGCGACCACCGGCTCACTGGTCGTGGGAAACAACAACACCACCGCCGCTGCCACCAACACGATCCTCAATCTCTCCACCACGGCGGATACCGTCAAAGGATCGCTCAGCGGAGCCATCCTTGCACCAACCACCGGCACCAATACCGCCACGATCAACAACGGTGGAAGCGGACGCAACTTCACCATCAATCAAACGGCAGCCGGAACCTACGCCGGAGTGATCGCTGGCGCGGGCGACTTCACATTGGGAAGCGGGAGCACCAACACGCTGACGCTGACCGGATCCAACACCTTCACTGGACAGACCACCATCAGCGCCGGCATTCTGCAGATTGGAAGCGGGCCTGACGCGGGATCCATCGCTGGTTCCAGCTCCATCCTCAACAACGGAGCCCTTGTCTTCAGCAGCACTGAGGCTCAGTCGGTTTCGCAAATCATCAGTGGCACCGGATCCCTGACCAAGGCGGAATCCGGCACCCTCACGCTCAGTGGCGTCAACACCTACACCGGCAACACCACCGTGACCGATGGCACACTCGTCCTCACCCATGACGACGTCCTTTCTGACACATCCACGGTCACGCTTCCAACATCCGGCTCGCTCAGTCTCACACATGTCGGCACCGATATTGTCGGAACCCTCATCATCAATGGAGTCACCCAGCCTGACGGGCTTTACACCTTTGGCACCGGAAAACTCCAGGTCGGTGCCACCTCGACGCCCTATGCGGATTGGGCGGTCGCCAAGGGACTTGATGGAACACCCGGAAAGGATCCGGCCTCCGGGGCGAATCCTGACGGTGACAGCGCCACGAACATCGCCGAGTTCGCGTTCAACGGCAATCCCCTCAGCGGATCGGACAGGGGCTACTACTCGAGCCAAACCACCAACGTGCCTTCGGTCGGCAATGCCCTGATCCTCACCTTCGCCACCCGCACCGGCACGACGTTCACCGGAGCAACCGGTTCTGCTGACGGCGTGACCTACGAGGTCCAAGGCTCCGTGGATCTGGCGGGGTTCTCCTCACCGGTCACCGAGGTCACTCCAGCCATCGTGCCGGGATCATGGCCCGCAGCGGGCGGTGGATATGAATACCATACTTTCCGCCTCAACGCCTCCACCGGTCTCCCTAACAAGGGATTCCTCAGGGTGTTTCTGCAAGAAACTCCTTGAATTGGCCACGAAACCCATGGGGAGCGGATTCCTGAAATCCGCGCCCCTGTCACCAGATCGGTTCTGTTGGTTTGAAAGGCCCTGACTGATCCATTTCACCATTGAACCACCACACATCGCAAGGGGCCGAGAAGTCGAGTGGTGTCACAACGAACCTCATGTCAAGATCCGCCCGCCCATCGCAGCGCTCCCGCGCTCGCGAATCAACGGGCAGCTCAGACCGTCCAGCGACTGCTTCATCGTCACCTCCTGGAACCTTGCTCAATCGACTCACCTCTGCTTCCGTCAGGACTCTTGAGCCCTGTGTTGAACCTCTGTGAAGGCACTCCAACGACAGAATCCAAATGATTGCATCCATGCCACACTTCTCAAGACGGAGTTTCCTAAAAGCCTCGTTATCAACCCTGGCGACGGCGGGAATGCTGCAATCTGCAGGGACCGCCGACACCCCTGTCCAGACTGCTCCCGTCCCGAAGGCGGCAGGGCCCTTCATCAACATCTACCGCCCGGGACCCGACGTGTTTTCCCTGCCGACTGTGACCACCTCGCCGAAAGACGGAAGCATCACCTACAAGCAGGGAGAGACCTACCCGGACTGGCGCACCAATGACCACACGTTCATCAAGGATGAAAACAACCGATGGCACTGCTTCGGCATCACGAGACCATGGATCCCCGGCGACAACGGCCACACGGGGGAAGGGCTTTGTTTTCATGCCATGGCACCGGAAGGAACATTCTCTCAGGCCACCGCATTCCAATCGTGGCGAGATCTCCCGAAGATCCACGTGGGCGACTGCGGTTGGGCGCCAACGGTCATCAGGATCAACGGCGGGTATTCGCTTGTTGGCTCACAACTCGGGCGCGCCACCTCGACCGACCTCCTGACATGGCAGGACGTGGGGCGATTGAAGATCAAAGGCCATGGCCGCGACACATCGGTCTTCATCTGGAACAACACCTTTCACCTCCTGCGCTGCGCTGGCAATGGCATCAGCATGGCAACATCGCCGGACTTCAAGACCTGGTCGGAGCCAGTTGTCATCTATCAACCGAAAGTCCCCACTTATCAAACGGAGTCGCCTTTCATGATCCATCACGAGGGATGGTTCTATCTGTTCTGGACCCTCTGGGACAAAGCGGATCCAAGCACCTCCGGATACTGTCCCAGAACTTACGTCCACGCCTCGAAAAACCCCCTGGATTTCCGCGAGAAACCGGTACTGACGGAGTTCACGGTTCATGCGGCAGAGGTCATTCAGGCGGAAGACGGAAGCTGGTTCATCTCCAGCGCGGACCATCCCCACCGCGGAATCAGTGTCGCGCCGCTCAGCTGGGAAACGCAACCCGGGAAATGATACTCCCGATCCAATCGTAACATGAAACCCGACAAGATCCTCCAATCAAAACTTTGACTCATGAAGAACCTCATCAAATTCTCCCTCGCCATTCTATGCCTGGCGCTCTCACTGACGGCGTTTTCAGCAGAACCGGTCGTTCGTCCGAAGATCACCGGTGTCGCCTACTACGCGACTTTCGTCAGCAATCTCGAGAAGTCGCGGACTTTCTATCAGGGGTTCCTCGGATACGAGGAGGCGTTCCACCTGAGCAAGCCTGACGGCAGCGTGAGCAAGGCGGTCCTCAAGGTGAACGACCATCAGTTCATCATGCTGGTCAACGAACCGGACCGCGGCGAGGGGTTGCAGGATTACTATGCCATCGCAATCAGCAGCGTCGAGCAGATGCGCCTCTATCTCGCATCCCACGGAGTCAAAGTGCCGGAGAAGGTGGAGAAGGACGAGTTTGGAAACAACATGATTGAAGTGACCGACCCGGATCACCACAAGGTGCGCTTCGTCGAATACCTTCCTGATAGCTTGATGGGTGCCTCGCGCGGAAAGTTCCTCCCGACCTCCCGCATCTCCGATCAACTCATGCACGTCGGCATTCTGGTGGGAAATCTCGATGCCGCGAATGCGTTTTACGGCAAGATACTCGGCTGCAAGGAAACCTGGCGTGGCAACGGACCTGGCAGCAAGACTCTCAACTGGGTCAACATGCGTCTTCACAACGGATCGAACCATGTTGAATACATGCTCTATAAAGATATCCCACCGCCGAATGATCGCGGCGGACAACAACACTTCTGCCTGGCCGTGCGTGATATTCCCAAGGCGCTGGCCGATCTTGAAAGCCGTCCGGGTCGCAAGGCCTACCCACGCGAGATGAAGATCCATCACGGCGTGGACAACAAACTCCAGGTCAGTGTGCGTGATCCCAACGGCACACGCATCGAGATCATGGCGTTTGAACCGGTCGATGGCAAACCCGCTCCCTCATCCACTCTTCCGCCACCTTAGGCGTGAGGCGAATCCGTGCAAGCGGGCAGAAGCGCACTCAGGTCGTCCTGGTTGGTCACGGCAGTGAGGCGCTCGATCACATCGGCCAGACAGGTTTCCACGGGGTGGCCGGGAGCCGTCCCATCAAGATTGGGGTGACGATGAGATCAATGCAAAGGACGACTGCACAAAGCCGGGTGGTGCCGGGAGACTGCGTTGGTGGGGCCGCATGCTGGGCTTCGATGAGGTTGGAGTTCGGGAGGAAAGGAGTCCCGGGGAAAGTGGGTGGCTCACCAGGAGGTTTCACCCCGAGGCGGCCAGCAACTGGCTCTTGCAATTGGGAAAAGCGCCAACAATCCTGTTGAGGATTCACAGTGAAGATTGTCGCGAAACCATCCCGACCCAGGATACTTCTCGTGCCGGAGGGCGGACTCTATCTGGCCTTCAGGCTGCCACCCTTGTTTCGAAGCGCTGGCTGGGACGTGGAGTTGCTGTGTGTGGCAGATGATCCAATGGTGCACAGCCGCCATGTCAAAACCGTGTTGCAGGAGAAGAGTCGGGATGACCTCGAGGATCGGTTGAAGCGGATTCTGCGCGATCCGCAGCGGCCTTGGCAGACGGTGGTTGTTGCCCATGAGGGGACCCTGCGCCAGTTGATCGGCACCGGGGATTCCTCGCTGTTGAAGGGCTGGCAACCCGGCGCACTGACCGAGGAGGTGCGCGAAGTACTGCTGGGAAAGTTCGCATTGGCCGCCGTCCATGAGCGGCAGCTGTGGCGGGTCCCTTCCAGCAAGGTGTGCCGGACCGTGGCGGAAGTTCTGGAGTTCGGCCACGCCAACGGCTGGCCGATCATTGTGAAGCCTGATGATCAATCTGGCGGCCGTGGCGTGGTGAAACTTGATTCGCCCGCGGCGTTTGAGTCGAACCAAGCGCCCTTGGCATTGCCGACCTTGGCCCAGAAATTCATTCAAGGTCAGCGCGGGATTGTAGACATGCTTTGCGCTGGCGGACGGCCACTGGCCTGGCTGGCAAGCGATTCAACCAAGCGCGCCAATGGCGAATTCAGCCCCTCCACCGCACGAAAGTTTCGAGCCATGCCGGAGCTGCGGCCTCTCGTGGAGCAAGTCGCCCGCTTCACCAGGTTTGAAGGCTTTTGCGGTTTCGACTGGATCAGGGAAGACCACACAGACCTTTACTACCTGATCGAGTTTCACCCGCGTCCGTCTTCGGGGTTCCGCTTCGGCCGTTCCTGCGGAGTGGATTTTGCAGCAGCCATCGCGGCATGGCTGGGCGTCGATCCGGCGGCTTTCCCCACGCAAACGCAGGCACCGGGGAGTCTCGTGGTCGCCCATTATTTTTCCGGTGATCTGGCGCGGTGTTTTCGGGAGCGGGATTGGCGCGGTCTGGCTGCCTGGCTGCCCGGCTGTGGCATCCGCCATGATGTTTGGTGGGATGATCTCCCGTTGCTGTTCGCCTGGATCTGGCGCGGTGTGCGCAGGACCCTCAGGGAAAAACGGGTGTCCAGCCCCAGGTTGAAAGCAGGATCGTCAAGCACTCCTGAGGAGAAGAACCCATGTCTGTAAAGGGGCGGAATTCGAGGAGCTGAAGGGTCCGGTTGATCCAGAGTGCGCCGTAAAATCGGACAAGCGGCAAGGTTTCCGGAGACAATTCCGTAGGGTCGGCGGGTTTACTCGGGAACCGAACCACCGTGCTGGCACCCCGAAGACTGCCGTCGTGTTGACCATGAACCGCTTCCGCCTTTTTTCCTACTCCCTCGTCGCCGTTCTCGGCATGAGCTGCAGCCTTCCTTCTGGCTTCAATCGCAGCAGTGCGCCGCTTCCGGTAGCTTGGAAGAATGCGGGAAATTTCCCGGACGCCGCGCCTTCCAAGGACCTTTCCCGCTGGTGGGGGCGCTTCGAGGATCCCACCCTCTCGCGGATCATTGCCGACGCCCTGCGGAACAATCCGGACCTCGCCTCAGCCTCGGCCCGGGTCCGGGAGTCCCGAGCGCGCCGGAACGCCGAGGCCTCCTCGCTGTTTCCGACCCTCAGCGGATCCAGCTCGGTGGGCTCCAATGCCTCCCGAACCCTCGGCGGCGGCGGCTCGGATGCCACCTCGTCGTCAGCCGGACTGAACGCCTCGTGGGAAATCGATCTCTTCGAAAAAAACCGCAGCAGGATCGAAGCCGCCTCCGCGCGATACGGTTCCGCCCAGGAAAGCCTCCACTCGGTCCAGGCATCGCTCGCCTCTGAGATCGCCATCGCCTACACGAGCTTGCGCGCCAACGAAGCTGCCCTGGGCGTGCTGCAACTGACGGTCACGGCCCGTGAGGAAACGTCAAGACTCGCCACCTGGCGGACGCAATCCGGCGTGACCGACTCGCTTGAATCCAGCCAAGCCATCAGAAGCCTCGAACAGGCGCGGGCTGCCGTACCTTCCCGACAACAATCGATCGCCCAGGCACGCAATCTCATCGCCCTGCTCGCAGGCCAGCCTCCAGGGACCCTGGATGGGCTGCTTTCCACAGGGCGGAACTCCATTCCCAATCCTGCCAAAAGCCTCGCCATCGGAATCCCGGCTGACACGGTCCGCAAGCGCCCGGATGTGCGCCTCGCCGGCTACCAGCTCCTCGCCGCCGCCGCCAGCACCCGTGCCGCCAATGCCGAGCGTTACCCGTCGCTCAATCTAACAGGTTCGCTCGGACTGAACACCCTGGGCTCCGGAAAGGTCTTCGACCCGCAGAGCACCAGCGCGGGCATCGCCGCCGGAATCACCAGTCCGATCTTCAACGCGGGACGCATCCGCTCCAACATCGAGGCCCAGGACGCTGCCGAGGAGCAGGCATGGAACGGCTATCGCTCGACCGTTCTAACAGCTCTCTCCGAAGTGGAGGATGCCTTGATTGCCTGCAACCGCACGGCCGAGAGATTGGAAACCCTCGAGAAGGCGACCAGTGCGGCCCGCGAGGCAGCGACGCTTGCCCAGCAGCGATATGAGGCCGGCGTCGCCGACATCCTCACCATCCTCGACTCCCAAAGCACCTTGCTCGGTCTCGAGGAGACCCTCTTGACCGTCCGTGCCAGCCGCACCATCGCCTTCATCCAGCTTTACAAGGCCCTCGGTGGCGGTTGGTCACCTGAATCCTGAACTACTTCCCAGTCCGTAATGTCGAAACAGAACTCCAATGAAGAACTGGCAGATATCGTCCGCAGTGGCGCATCTCGCCCCATCGGAATATGGCTGATCATCGCGATCCTGCTGGCGGGAGCAGGTGTCTGGTTCTGGGCGGGCCGAAACAAGGAAACCACGGATGCCGCCGAGTATGTCACCCATAGTGTCAAAAGAGGGAACATTTCACTCCTTGTCACAGCTGCGGGGAATCTCACGCCCACCAATCAGGTTGTCATTGGCTCGGAACTCTCCGGCACCGTCAATGCAGTGTATGTGGATACCAATGACACCGTGAAAAGCGGCCAGCCACTCGCCAAACTCGACACCACCAAACTCAACCAGCAGACCGAACGCAGCCGTGCGTCCTTGTTGTCCGCCAAGGCAAGGGTCAAGCAAACCCAGGCAACTCTCACCGAAAGCAATGCATCTCTCACACGGCAGGAGGAACTCCTTGCAATCAGCGGCGGCAAGACCCCCTCGCGTGCCGCCATGGATACCTCCCGTGCTGCCGTCGCCCGCGCGGAGGCCGATCTCGAGAGCGCACGTGCCGCAGTCACCGGGGCGGAGGCGGAGGTGAAGTCCTTCGAGCGTGACTTGAAGGTCGCCACGATCATGTCTCCCGTGGATGGGATTGTCCTGTCCCGCAGCGTCGAGGTCGGCCAGACCGTCGCCGCCTCCTTCACCGCACCCACGCTTTTCACCAT
>JAIYDT010000120.1 GCA_027487355.1 Verrucomicrobiaceae bacterium | reverse complement strand
GCGCCGACCGTGGATTTTCCGCTTCCGGAGACTCCCATCAACAAGACGTCCGGCACGCGAGTCATGGAAAGTAGGGGTTCGAGGTTCGTTCCTCGCCGACCGTGGTGGCCGGACCGTGGCCTGGCAGCAGGACGGTGTCGTCGGACTGGCTGAAAACGCCACGACGGAGAAGGTCCAGGGCGGTTGGATAGCTTTCGGGCGGGCAGCCTCCGATCGAACCCGCGAACAAGGCATCGCCCACCACGCAGACGGGCTTTTCAAGGCCTTCGATTCGATAGCCGAGTGCCCCTTCGCTGTGACCGGTCAGATCGAAGGCATGGATTTTCAGAAGCCCGATCGCGATCACATCCCCGGCCTGGATCGGGTGTCCGGGGTCACTTGGAAGATAAAGCACCCGGCTGCGTCGCGCCACTTCCTCCAGCCCGCCGACATGGTCTTGATGATCATGGGTGACGAATGCGGCGTCGAGATGGGGCGCGCCGAATGCATTCAGGGTTAGGGAGATGGATTGGTTTGAAACGCCCGTATCAAACAGTATCGAGCAACCATCGTAACGAATCAGCCAGGCGTTCACCTGTCCATCGCCGAAGGCCATGTCGAGCCGGTCCAGCGAGGGGAGATCGATGGCTTTCGGTTCGTATTCGGGAAGTCCGGCGAGTGCTTCCGGCTTGAGGGAAAGAACCGGGGCCAGCCTGCGTGCAGCATCCTTGGAAAAGGTCCCGCGGATCAGGCCCATGACCTCACTCTCGGCCACTCCGGCGCGCGCGGCAGCATCGCCCGGCGCGAGGTTGAGCCCTCTCAGCGCCTTGCGGATGACATAGGTGAAATCGTCTTCCATCGGTGAGTTGGGGGTCGGGCAGATCAGGCGCTTTCTTTCCCTCTTCGGCAACACCAATAGCGATCTAGAATCGCCGACATGAAGTCAGCGATGGTGGCTCATGTCCGCAGCGACGAAAACAGCCGGCGGGAAAGCCCCACGTCTGCGGGGTTCCAGCCGGTTGGGTCGATCACGCCGCTGTCGAGGAATCCAGATCCGTTTCAACGCATCCGGTAATAGCCGTCCGGATTGTAGAGGAAATAGCAGTCCAGTGGGCTGAGGCGGGGCAGGGTGACATGGGCTCGACCGTCGGCATCGACCGCTTCCTTCAAGGCGGTCTGAACGGCGGTGCGGGTCGGCTTGCTGTCGGGATCCTTGACGAAGGAGGATTCCTCCACGCCGGAGATGAGATGGTTGACCCACTTCAATTCGAGGGCCTTGTCGCCGAACTCGTTCCAATCCCCGCTGCTGCTGTGGGCATACATCTTCTTGATCAGCTCGTCGGTGGTGACGCCCATCTTCCTGGCGATCGGGCTGGCGAGGCGTTCCCACCAGCGGTTGCTTTCCTCATAGAACTCCCTTTGCTGGGTCAGGTTCAGCTTGCCGTTGCCGGCGCTGTTGCTGATCTGGTGATGAAGGATGAGGGAGTTCGGGTAGCAATAGGATTCCTCGGCAAGCGTGGTGATGCAGGCGGCCATGGAGGCGGCGAAGGATTTCACCACGACGTGGATGGGGGCCTTGCTGGACTCCATCGACTTGAGGATGCGGTATCCGGCCATCACCGAACCGCCGGGGCACTCGTCGATGACGATGAAGATCGGCAGCTTGTCGTTCTTGTTGTTCCAGAAATCGATGCGGTCGGTGATGAAGTCCGCCGTTTCCGTGGTGATCAGCCCGTTGAGCGGGATGCGGCGATCGGAAATGACGAGCACGCCATCCTCGCGCAGGGGCTTTTCGAGATATTGGGGCTTGGAGTCGGCATACTGCGAGCGCTTCTCGCTGGTCTCGATGCGGGAGATATCATTCTGGAGTTTTGATATCTCGATTCCCGACTGGTTCTGCAGGGCCTTGAGTTCGTTGGCCAGCTTTTCGGCCTGGATGCGGGCCAGTTCCGATTCCTTGAGCAGGCGATCCTTTTCACGGGCGAACTTGACGTCGGCCTCGCGGTCGGCCTGCTGACGCTTGGCGTCCTCGGTCGCGTTGCGCTCCATCATCAGCTCGCGCTCCATCTTCAGGCGGGTGATCTCGGAGCGCAGGGCGTTGGTTTCCTTCTTGAGCCGCTCCGCCTCCAGGTTGTTCTCGGTGATGAGTTGGTCCTGTTCCTTTCGCTTGGCCTCGGCCGCGGGATCGCGGGGTGCTTCCGCCACCCGCTCGGCGCTCGGGCGGTTCGGGGCTTCCGGGGGCTTCGGAGAGTCCTGCGCGGTGGAGAGGCCGGCAAGCGCCAAGGAAAGGATCGAGATGCGGGATGAAAGCGGTTTCATGTCGGAGGTTCAGCGCTCCGAAACGCGGCATTCGTTCCCGGTTTTTCACGCATCTGGGGATCGACGTGCCTTGGCGCGCAGGCCGATGACCAGCATGAGCCCGACCAGCACGAGGAAGCCGCAGGCGACATAGCCCATGGCCTTGAACAGGCGCGAGCTGCCGGCATCGACCTCGGCGTTGGTGATCGTCCCCGGTGGCACCACTCCCGGCACCCGCTCGAAGGTCATCTTCCCGGTGGAAACGGTCATGGCGGTGAGCCTTTTCATGATCAGGCCGAGAACCGGATCGGTGAGGTAACGTTCGGTGATGCGGTAGGGAGACATCTGCTGGCGGAAAGGTTCCACCACCGTCTTGCCCGGCACTTCGATCTTCTCGATGCGCAGCACGATCTCGCCCTGGCCGAGTTGGGGACGTGTGATGAGGCTTCCGTTCAGGAAACGCCCATCGGATGCCACCCAACCCTTCTCGCCGTCCTTCGTCCGACGCGGCTTGCCATTCATCGGGAAGGAAATGTCAGCCACCAGCGAGCCGTCCTCGCGGAGTTCACGGACATGAAAGGTGTTCTTCAATTCGGAGAGCGGCGCATAGGTCGCGATCGCCAGATTCAACTCGTCAACCGTCAGCTCGATCCGGCTTTCGGTTTCTCCGTAAAGGGCGGTCTTGAAGGCCTCCAGCTTGCCGGTGAGTTCGACGACCCGTGGGTCCTGAGCGTCGATGGGAGCAGTCCCGACCGGCTTGGCAACGGTGTCGGTGAACTTCTCGATCTCATCGAACTGCCGGAACAGCGCCCAGGTGGAAAAGCCGATCAGGAAGACCATCACGCAGAGGGCGATGATCAGGATCGTACAGCCGGCCAGCGGGGAGCGTGCGCTGGCTTGGGGCGTCTCAGGGGCGTCGGGCATGCGGGGGAAGAGAAAGTTCCAAGTTCCAAGTGGCAAGTTCCAATGCAGAGTCCAAGTCGGTCGACGTCAGACTTTCGCCTCTCCCTCTTCGTTTCGAATTTCGTGCTTAGAATTTAGTGCTTCCCTCCATTTGGCACTTGGAACTTGGCCCTTGGAACTTTCCTCTCCCCGCATGAAGGTGCTCGTCGGGCTTTCCGGCGGAGTGGACAGCTCCGTGGCCGCCGCCCTGCTCGTCGAGCAGGGGCACGAGGTCGTGGGCGGCTACATGAAGAACTGGATCAATGCCGAGGGAATTCCCGGCGATTGCCCGTGGCAGCAGGACATCGAGGACGCCTGTGCGGTGGCGAAGTGCCTCGGGATCGAGTTCCGCGTGATCGACCTGATCGACGCCTACCGCGACCGGATCGTGGACTACCTCGTCGAGGGCTATCGCAATGGCATCACGCCGAACCCGGACGTGTGGTGCAATCGCGAGATGAAATTCGGCGTCTTTCTTGACTACGCGCTCAGCCAGGGCTTCGAGCACGTCGCCACCGGCCACTATGCGCGCCGTAGAACGCTTTCCGATGGCAGCGCTGCGATCCTGCGTGGTGCGGATCCGAACAAGGATCAGAGCTACTTCCTTTCCCTGATGACCAAGTTCCAGGCCGCGCATGCCTTGTTCCCAGCCGGGGAAATGCTCAAGCCGGAGGTGCGCGAGGTGGCGGACCGCTTTGCCCTGCCGACCGCCGCGAAGAAGGACAGCCAGGGGATCTGCTTTCTCGGGCAGGTGAAGATGACGGATTTCCTCAATCACTACATCCCCCAGAATCCCGGCGAGATCGTGGATCCCTCCGGCAAGGTGCTTGGCCGACACCAAGGGCTGCACCTCTACACGCTCGGGCAGCGGAAGGGCCACGGCGTCGCCTCGCCACGCGAAGGCATGGCCTATGTGGTCGTTGGGAAAAACGTCGGGCGGAACCAGCTCATCGTCGGCTGGGATGATCCCGCGAGCGAGGGACTCTATGCGAGCGACTGCGTGGTCGGCAGCGTGAGCTTGCTCCATGAGACCTTCGATCGTCCCACCCGCTGCGAGGCCCAGCCGCGGTATCGATGCAAGTCGGAGCCGGTCGAAGTGACACCGCGCGATGACGGCAAGCTCGACGTCCGTTTCCTCAAGCCGCAGCGCGCGCTTTCACCTGGACAAATCTGCGCCTTCTACGACGGCGGTCGTCTGCTCGGCGGCGGGATGTTCGAGTCGGTGGTCTAACAATCGGGTTCGGCTGGAGTGGCGCGTCCGATCGGCACCGGTTAGTCACATGATGGAAGGGAAAGGTGAAGGGTGTGTTGAAATGAGAGATCTGAATACAGGCACCCCGACCATTGGCCTTTAGCTCGGGAAGCGCTCTCGTTGTGAATCCGCGAGGGCTGGTATCCGCCAAGATGACCCCGCCAAGACCCCGCCAACGGTACCAGAAACCGACACCAGTAAAAGGTCCAGAATCAGCTAGGTCAAAAATGCCCCCAGTGCCTTGATCAGATAAATCACGCCCATAGCCCAAACGTAAAGAAATTGAGAATAACTCTTGATTTACTTGGATGCTATTGATCCAGGCGACGCGTGGTAGGGTAATACCCCATAACAATCATCCGAGGATGTTGACACCATCAGGGGAAAGCACCCGCGCCCCACTTGTAATGACATCTCACCCTCGGAATTCCATGTCTCCCCCACCCGAAGCTCCCACCGATCTCATCAGCATTGAAGCCCAGCTTGCTCCCCCCATTTCCCCGCCTTCTTTTACTCGCATGAGTTTTCTCAACGGCCTTCAATTCAAAAGCAATTCCTTTACACCGGGAAACACGTCCTCGGCTGGCAGAGTGGCATCCCTGACCGCAGCGCAGGCGGAGCAGCGGGTGATGGCTGATTTCATGGATGCCTTCATGCGCATCTCGGGCCTTCCTTTGGAGCTGAGCGGTAAAGAATGCCCAGGCTCAACTTGC
>JAIYDT010000185.1 GCA_027487355.1 Verrucomicrobiaceae bacterium | reverse complement strand
CTGGGCACATTTTCCCCCTTGGAGGAAACCTCACCTGACAAGGAGGCCGTGGATGGGTGACGAACTTCCATGGTACAAGGCGAAAGAGCTGAGTCTGGAGCGCAAGGCGGGGGCCGCGTTGCGTCCTGCCTGTGCTGCTCCCGGCGATTCCTTCCTGATTGTCACCGAGGGAACGGTGACCGAGCCGGTCTACTTCGAGTTGCTCCGGGAGTCGCTCCAACTTTCGACGGTGACCGTCAAAGTCATGCCAAGTCAGCACTCGGATCCTCGGCACGTCATTCAGTCGGCCGCGAATGAAGTGAAGTCACTCGCCCGTCGGGTGAGGAAAAAGAAAATCGCGGTAACCGAACTTGAGAAGTTCGACCATGTCTGGGCGGTGATCGATACCGATGTCGCAACTCGGCAGGAGTTCTGGAACGCCGTCGTTCAGAAAGCAAGGGACCTGAACGTGCGGCTGGCCCACTCGACACCTTGTTTCGAAAATTGGCTGCTGCTTCACCTCCGTATGACAACTCGGAGTGATCTGATCGACGGAGGCACCACTAAGAACGCTTTCCGCGCTGAGCTGGGCCGGGACTATTCCACCAACCGGGAGACGACCGAAGAAGCGATGAAGTTACTACTTCCGAACTGGCCGACCGCGGTCAAGCACGCCCAACAGGTGCGGAAGCATCATGAAACTGGGGGAACCCCTTCCCCGGCGAACCCTTCAACGGAAGTGGACCGGATTGTCTGCGCTATGAACGATTCGCTGCCGCCACATCTTCGGAAGATCCCATGCCGGGAGGCATGAATCAGGGCATCAACTCTCGGCTCAGGCCACGGCGCATGCATCTCCCGTCATCGTTCCCAGTCTCTCCGTGAATTCATTCCTCGCCGAAGCTGTGATCAACAGCCGTTCCTTGGCCCGGGTCATGCCGACGTAGAGAAGTTTCATGTTCTGGCCGGCCTGGCTTTCCGAGGTTTCGATTTGGCCGAGGCCGATGAAGATCACGGAGCGGAACTCAAGGCCCTTGCTGCTTTGCACCGAGAGGATGTTGGGAAGAAGTGCCGAGTGGGAAGTGATCAGTGAGCAGTGGAAGAGCAAAGCCTCCGGCGGGAGAAGGAGAAGTGCGACGGTCGTCCGGCGACGCTTTGGGGCTATGCCGGGACAGGCAGACCACCGCTACAGGTGGAAGGCGCAAGACCCTCCTCCGCCATGGCTACGGCGGCCAGGCCGGAGAGCTTGGTAGGGCTTCGCGCCGGGCAAGCGCGGGGCTTGGGCTTCGGACCAGCAGGCTGGGTCCGGGAAAGCGGCAGCGGGCTGCCGCTGTCCAAGGGGGCTTCGATCTACGGTTCATTTCTTCGGATCGACTGGGAATTCACCTTGCGCTGTTCTCTTTTTGGGTTACGAGTCCCACCGATGATCAAAAGCTTCGCCGATTCACTCACGGAAAAGATTTTCCGCGGCGATGATCTGACCAAGAAAGAAGCCAGGCAATTGGGCGACATCCGCATCGACAAAGCCCAGGAACGCCTGCTCATCCTCCACCACTCTGCCGAGAAGGATCTCCTGACCCTGCATTCGCTCCATTACCACAAACTACACGGCACCGGGAGGTACTCCATCGATGCCAATTCTCGGAATTCCAAATGGCGCATCACCTTCGCTTGGGCCGATCAAGCGCTCACCGATGTTTCCCTCGTTAAAATCGAAGACACCCACTGATCCCATGAAACTTCGCACCAACCCCGCCGCCGGGCTCATCCACGACGAATTGGAAGCCCGCGGCATCCCGGCAGCCAAGGCAGCCAGGGACATGGCCATTCCTCGCAGCCGTCTCAGTGATGTTTTTGCCGGGAGAAAAGGCGTCTCGGCCGATACCGCGCTCCGTTTCGAACGCTACCTTGGCATCTCCGCCGGTCTTTTGATCCGCCTTCAGGCCGAGTATGACCTGAGCAAAGCGGTCGCGGACAAAGGCCCCCAGATCCGGAAAGAAATCCGCCCGGCTCCGAAACTTGCGGTGGCCTGATCGTTTCGGCTTCGATCCTTTGTCAGGCAACGGCGCTAACCGGCTCCGTCATGGTCCTGAACCGTTCCGTAAACTCATTTTTCCCTGGAGTAGTAGAAAGTTTGCTAGTTTTCAGTTTTCAGTTTTCAGGGAAGAAAAGAGTGAGAAGTGGGAAGTGAGATCGGTGATTGGTGGGCGCAGTCGGAGCGGTGACGTGGCGGCGAATTGGGCACGACCCACGACTCACCATTTACGATTTACCATTCACTCTTCCACTTCTCTTGAATCAGAGCGGAGCGGGTAGGCGTACGTTCAGTTCACCTGCGGATTCTCCGGGGCTTCGGCGAGGATGCGGTGGAAGGGGGAGAGGTCGCGGAGGATTTGGGACCAGAGGGATTTGTCGTGGATCTTGCCGAGGAGGGTGGGATCGGGGCGGGTGGTGATCCACGATTGGCCGCGCAGTTCGTTTTCCAACTGACCCGGGCTCCAGCCGGAGTAGCCGATGAAGGCACGCACCAGAGTGCCGGGGCGCTGGCTGTGGGCGATGGCGTCCTCGGCGGAGATCCGGATCGACCAGCGCAGCGAGCCTTGCTCATGGTTCCACCAGAAGGCGGAGAAGGTGAGTTGCTCCTGAGCCACCGGGCCACCGTGGTGGACGGGGACCTTGCGCAGGGGCGTGAAGGTTTCGTCCGTCAGGAGATCGCCG
>JAIYDT010000002.1 GCA_027487355.1 Verrucomicrobiaceae bacterium | reverse complement strand
GGATTGTTGATTTTGGATTTTTGATTTGGGGCCTCCAGCCGTTGATCAGGGAATCTTAAACATGTTAGGCCAATTGGCTTTGCATCAAGGTTTGTGGGGCGCTATGGCTGTTTCCCTCATGGCTACCGGCACTGTCTCCTTCGACCGTTTGACGCGGAAGAGGCTTGCCCAGGTGGTGCAGGGGTTTCTCCAGTCGGACGAGGGGGGGAAGGGCCGCCGGCTGGCGATCCTGCTGGTGCTCTTGATGCTGGTGATCAATGCCTTGAACGTGATGACCAGCTACGTGGGCCGGGATTTCATGTCGGCGATCGAGCGTCGGAATCCGAGTGTCTTCGCCCAGCAGGCGATCCTCTACATCGTGATGTTTGCGTGCTCGACGGCGGCGGCGGTGTTTTTCCGCTTCTGTGAGGAGCGGCTGGGTCTGCTGTGGCGGGAGTCGCTGACGCGGCAACTGACGGAGGCCTACCTGAAGCATTGCCTGCGGCGGCATGCGGACACGGAAAGCGTGGCGAATCCGGACCAGCGGATCGCGGAGGATGTGCGTGCGTTCACGACGACATCGCTGAGCTTTGCCCTGCTGCTGTTGAATGGAACGTTCACGGTGATCGCGTTTTCCGGGGTGCTGTGGTCGATCAGTCAGACGTTGTTCGTGGTGGCGGTGATCTATGCGGCCGGGGGCTCGGCCCTGGCGATCCGGCTGGGGCGGCCGCTGATCGGGCTGAATTTCCGGCAGTCCGACCGGGAGGCAAATTTCCGCTCGGAGCTGGTGCACGTGCGCGAGCATGCGGATGCGGTGGCGCTGACGCACAACGAGCCGCTTTTCAGCCGCAGGCTCTCACAGCGGATCGGGGACTGGGCCTCGAACATGCGGCGGCTGATCGCGGTGAACCGGAACCTGTCCTTTTTCACGACCGGCTACAACCTGATGATCCAGATCATCCCGGCGCTGATCGTGGCTCCCCTGTTTTTCAGCCACAAGGTGGAGTTCGGCGTGATCACGCAGTCGGCGGGAGCCTTTGCGATCTTGCTCGGGGCGTTTTCGCTGATTGTGACGCAGTTCCAGTCGATCTCAGCCTTCGCGGCGGTGATCGCGCGGTTGAGTGAGCTGGCGGGGTCGATCGAGCGGGCCATCGACCGACCGGAGATGCCGATCGCGGTGCGCATTGAAGCGCGGCGGCTTAGCTTCGAGTCAGTCGAGCTGTTGGCGATCG
Organism: Verrucomicrobiaceae bacterium; assembly: GCA_027487355.1. Lineage (GTDB taxonomy): Bacteria > Verrucomicrobiota > Verrucomicrobiia > Verrucomicrobiales > Akkermansiaceae > Luteolibacter. The sequence continues at coordinate 43,480 of JAIYDT010000002.1, read as the reverse complement.
AAACGGGGCTGCCACTTGTCAGGGATCTGGATCTGGCGATCCCGGAGCGGGCGAACGTTCTGGTTTGTGGGACCAATGCGGTGGCGCAGCGGGCGCTTTTCCACCTGATCGCGGGCGACTGTGACCGTGGATCCGGCACGCTGGTGCTGCCGGAGGAAGGGCGTCTGATGTTGCTGCCGGAGCGCCCTTATCTTCCCACCGGCACGCTGCGGCAGATCATGAGGGTGGAGGGCGGTGACTTCCGCGTGAATGATCTGCGGACCCGTCAGGCGCTGCGCCTGCTCAAGCTGGATGAGGTGGTGGCGAGGGTTGGCGGGGTGGACACGATCCGCGACTGGAACGAGGTGCTTTCACTGGCGGAGCAGCAGTTGTTTTCCTGCGTCCGGGCGATCGCGGCGAATCCGGATTTCATCGTTATCGACCGTCCTGGAACGACCTTGAAAAGCCCCGAACTCGAGGATGTGCTGACGGCGTTTCGGAAAATGGGGCAGGGCAGTCTGATCCTCGGCGGCAACAGCGAGGCCAGTGAGCTTTTTGATGCGCTGCTGACGATCGAGATGGACGGCACGTGGAGTTATGTCCCTCAGATCCGGGCGGTGAAGGAGGAGCCGATCGAGCCTTCAGAGCCTGACGATTCCCAGCGGGTCGATCGGCAGATCGTTCCCATCGTGATGAAGCAGGGAGACTCCGGAAACATGGGGCAGCCGGACTTCGATTCCGCCGCCGGGTGAGGCTGGGGGGCGGGTGAGATCGAGGTGCCATTTCCCGCCGCTGAGTTTCAGTGAGAAGGTCACGGGGCCATAGTAGGTGGAGAACTGGCTCACGCCGTTGGTGCGGCCATTGGCGAACCATTCCAGCGGCATGCCGGCGGCCAGGACGAGGGTGTCATCGGCTGCGCGCTCGTGGGCGAAGAGTCCGGCGAAGCCCAGCACGTATTCCGCGCCGATCCAGGTGTGCGGCAGGTCGCCGAAGTGGCCGGGGCTCTGCGGGTCCTTCCAGGTGATTTCCGGCCACTGGTTCCAGACGGCGGGTCGGCGGTCCTGAAGGAGGAAAGTGAGCAGCTCGATGGCATCGGCCCGACGTCCGAGGCGGGTGAGGGCGGAAACGATCCGCATTTCGTAGGCGGAGTAGTTGTTCCAGGGCATGGCGCCGCGGATGCGGTCGCGAAAGCCTTTCAGGTAGCGGTCGAAGGTGTCCTGCAATCCCTCGGCGGGAAGGACCTCGAGGCCGTCGAGGATCATCATCGCCACGGCGGTGGCGGCGGGATCGAAGTCCGCCCACTCGACCGAGCCGGGGATGTACGGGATCTCCCGTAGTTCCATGGTGAGGCGGAGGGATTCACGGACGGCGGCGATCAGCGTGGAAGCCATTTCCCGGATCATCGACTGCTCGCTTTCCGGTCGGGCGAGATGGTGGGCGAGCCGCTGGATGTCGATCAGTCCGCGGATGGCCCAGAAGTCGTCCCAGTAGGAATGGACGGGATGGGCGAGATAGCCCTCGTGGCTGGCGGATTCAGGCAGAAGGCCGCGAAAGGCGCGCTTGTCAGGGAGATCCTCGCTTTCCGCCGGGCGGCTTTCAAGCAGCTCGCGGGTGTGGTGGATGCAGCGCAGGGCGGACGGCCAGAGGTCGTTTGCGAAGGAATCGCCTGCGCCGAAGCGGTGGCACTCGGCGATGCCGTAGAGCCATTGGCCCTGGCTGTCATACTCGACGAGCCAGTCAGGCCCCTTTTCATCGACGCAGCAGGGAACGAAGCCGTCGTTGCGAAGGAAGGGTTCATACCAGCGCATGAAATCGACATACGGACCGACGCTGCCGGAGCGGGCCAGAGCGGCACCCATGACGACGCCATCGCGAATCCAGGCGCGTGTGTAGCGTCGCGGTCCGGGGTGGATGGCCGCGCGGTGGCGGTTGACGAGGATGTGGGCGGCGGCGGTTTTCCAGGCTTGGGCGGCGTCTTCCCAGTCGGGTGGGACGTCGAAGCGGGTTTGGGCGAGGGCTTCGTTCCACTGCCGTTTCACGGATTTCAACACCGGCTGGTCGGGGGCTCGGGAGGCGTGATCGAAGGGGAGGAAGACGGACCGTTCCTCAGATGCTCCGGCTGGGAGATCGATCTGGAAGGTGAAGACCGCCTCGGCGAGACCGAGGGGGTCCACTGCCTTCTGGGCGGAGGGCGGGTGGCCGCTGCGGAGGTTTTCGACGAGCGGACCGGAGGCGAAAGGCTGGGCGGCGGTTCGATCCGGTGGGCTCATCGGGATGATCCGGCGGGTGCCGTCCAGCAGGCAGACCGGGCCTTCGAACTCGATGCTGGAAATGGCGCTCTTTCCGCCGAGGCGGCCGTGGTGCTGCCAGGGCGGAGTCGCCTGGAAGGGACGGATCGCGAGGTGGAGCTGGATGGATCGGGGCTGGCTGGAGGAGTTCCCAATCGTGTAGCGCACAAGGGTGCCGCCTTCTGCGGGTTCGGCGGCGACTTCGAGGGAAAGCTCCCCGCAGGACCAGTGCGAACGGGGGAGGGGCATCCAACCGTCTTCGAGCGATTGGTGGAGGGTGGCGTCTTGCCAGGTCCAGAGTCGCTCGCCGTCATGGAGGAAGGGCTCGATCGACGGGCTGGCGGCATCGATTTCCACGAGGCCTTCCTCGTTCATCATGGACTGGGGGCCACCGTCGGGCGAGCCGATCGGGGTGAGCAGGGTCTGGCGTCGCAGCCAGTATTTTGGAAAGGCACCGGGCTCGGAAGAGGTGGCGATGGCGTGGAGGAATTCGTCGTCAGAGCGCGAGAATTCGGGTCCTTTCCATTCGATGCTCCCGAGGGCGGCTCCGGGCAGAAAGGTGAGGCGGACACGCTGGGTGGCGGGACCTTGCAAGGGCACGGCGGTGCGGGTGCCTAGGACCCGGTGCAATTCCAGAATCTCCCGCCATTCGCTGCCGTGCAGAGCCTCGATTTTCAAATCCCGTGCGCCCTCGGGCTGCCAGTGGAGGATCAGGCCGCCGAGCTCGCGGGGGCGGCCGAAGTCCAGCTCGACCCATGGGGCTTCATCGCTGGCATCGCTGCTCCAGCCGTCCCCGGCAAGCAGTGATTCGGCCTTTCCGGAGGATGCCTCGCAGGAAACGGCCACCAGCGGACCCGTGTCCACCCATTGGAAATCCTCGATGCTCAGGGTCCCCGCGCCGCCTTCGCCGGCGGCGATGGCGAACTCGATCACGCCGATCTCGGAAGGGACCCCGCCGCCGGCCGGTCCCCAGGCGAAGGGCATCCGGCTGCTGGGGATCACCACTTCGCGCCAGTCATCGGAAACCACCAGCGGTTCCTCGCTCCAGCGCCAGACATTGGTGCCGGAGGGATCGACGATCTTGAACTCGAAGCGATTGGGCGGCACCTCGCCCCGCAGGCGGAATCGGAACTCCCAGGTCTCGGAAAGCGGAATTCGGATTTCCTTTCGCGCCACCACGAAGCCGCCTCCGCCGTTGAAATCGAAGCTCATCCGCAAAGAGCGGCCTCGTGGGGACTCCGGGCTGTCCAGCTTCAGTTCCGCCAGCCCTGACGCCACGGGCATCCACGACTCGGGGGACTCGAATCCATCCACGATCAACGGTTTTTCCACGAATCCTGCCACGCAGAGTCGAATACCAATCAGACACGGCTGCGGACCAGAAAAATGCACCCGCCATGGATCATACTGTCAGCTCTGATCTTCGCAAATCCCGCCGGCTTTCAACTCCCCGAAAGTTCGGATGATTGGAACCGGCTTGAGCGCCGGGCGGTTGGATGGCTCCTCGGGAATCCCCTTTACCGGAAGGCCGGTCAGCTCTCCCAGACCCAGCGCGAAGGAAACGGACTCGGCGCGACTGCGTGAAGAGGTGAATTCCAGCAATTGGCCCGGACCCACGAGGGAAACTGCGTGACCGGTTCCAGATTTGTATCCACCGTAAACGAATCGGAACCGAACGTGGTCAAAATCGCCAAGAGACCATGTGCGCCGGGAAATCGTGACGCCTCCCAGGCGGAAAACGGATTCGAAACCGCTGAGATCCGGGAGCAGGAGCAGTGTCTTGCGAGCCAGCAGTCCTTTCAATCCCGCGAAGGTGGCCAGAAGGGGCAAGAACATGAGGAGTGAGAACGCACCCCAGTGAATGGCCGTCCATAGCAGATCTTCATGGAATCCCGGTGAAAACTGAGTCCCGACGATCTAAGCGACGAAGGCGGCCACACAGGCCAGGAGGGCGTTGATGATCCTGGACAAAACGGATTTGAACCCAGCCACGCTCAGTTCAAACCCGGGCCGTCCTGCGCCGCCAGGTACAAGCCGAAGTCGGTAGGGATTCGGGGCTTTGGGGATATCGATCATCGTCTCTCAGGTCGAGGTCCTGATTCTTCTTCCAGACGGGATGGAAGCAGTATTTCGGAAGATTTTACAGACAAACGGACCTTCTGAAGGCATTTTTCCCATGAATGGCGCAATCGTTGGCAATCGAATGGAAACAGTGGCTGACCGAGAACGGTCCGCGGCTGCTTTTGTTCGCGCGTGGCTGGAGCCAGTGCAAGCAGGACGCTGAGGATCTGGTGCAGGAAGCCATCCTCCGCCTTTGGCACTACCAGGCCGACAAGGGCGCGACGCCTCCCGACCTCCCGCTGGCCTTTTCCACCATCCGCTTCTGTGGTCTCAACCACCACCGCTCCGAAACCCGCCGCCGCAACCGCGAGGGCTCAGTGATTTACCTCAATGACTTCCAAGACGTCTGGCTTGATCCGGTCATGGAGGACGATGAAGAAGCCGTCTTCCTTCGCGAGGCTGTCGAAAAACTCAGCCCGAAGCTGCGTGAGGTCGTCGTGATGAAGACCTGGGGTGGCCTGACGTTTGCTCAGATCTCGGAAACCCTCGCGATTTCCCCCAACACCGCAGCGTCCCGCTATCGCTACGCTCTCGACCAACTTTCTCACGAACTCCGTCGCCTGAAGGAAAACCGCCATGCAAGCGCCTGATCCCATCGAAGCCGCTCTCGCCCGTCTGATGCCGACCGCGATGAGCTCGTCCGGCCAGCGTTCCATTGAGGACATGCTCGATGGGCTCGCTGCGGAGTCGAAAATCGTCCGGGTCCGGGATTGGAAACGACCCGTGATCGGCGTCGGCATCGCGGCTGCAATTGCCGCCATGGTGACCCTTCCTGGCCTTCTCAAGAGCGGTGCGGAAATCGTTTCCTCGCCCCAGGTTCGGTCGGACGTGGCCTCGCTGGGGGCCTTCCTGGTGGAAAAATCCGAGCGGGTGGAATCCATGTCCGACGAGGGCTGGGTCGCCGATCCCGACGGCTCCGCGATGCAGGCCGTCCGGCTGCGGATGGTCAGCGAAGATGTGGTCCGCGATGAGGAGACCGGCTACACGGTCAAGATTTCGGAACCCAGGGATGAGATCCTGCTCATGCCCGTCAGTGACTTCTGATGATGAAAGTGTTTCCCTACATCGCCCTTTCCGTCCTGCTGCTTCAGGGTTTGCAGGCCGATCAGGTCGCACCATCGGCAGACCCGCCGCTGGTCCAGCCGAAGAAGCTGGTGGAGGGACCTCCTTGGCTCGGTTGCCGGGTTGCAAAGCCCGATGAGGCCACCCGCGCCCATCTTCCGGAATTGCCGACGGGCATTGGATTCGTGATCCAGACCGTCGATGCCAAAGGCCCGGCGGAATCCTGTGGCCTCCAGCCGCTCGACGTCGTCTGGAAGTTTGGCGATCAACTCCTCGTCAACGAGGCTCAGCTCGCCACCCTGCTCCGACTGAAAAAGCCCGGCGAAGTGGTGAAACTCGCGGTGTTTCGCAGCGGTCGCGCCTTGGAGGTTGAGATGACCCTCGGTTCGGCCCCTCTGAACCGTCCGCTTGGCTTGGGGCCTGAGCTCAGCGCCGCCCTGATCCCAGGCGAAGGGCCACGTTGGTATTCGACCAATCCCGAGAACCGCACCGCCAGCCTCGTCACGGATGCCGGCAAGGTCCTGCTGAAGCGCAATCCCGACGGTGGCGGATATGAACTGGAAATCCGTGACGCAGCGGAAGCCCTGATTTTCAACGGCAACTTGCCTGCGAACGGAGACACCACCGCCGTTCCTGAGGCCTGGCGCCGGAAGGTCTGCGTCGTCCGCAAGCAGCTCGACAACGTCCTCGAAGGAAAGATCGAAAGCGTCCGCCCACCCCGGCCGCGCGTCGTTCCGGTTCCATCCGAAGTCCGTTGATTTCAGGCGGAAACGCTGCGGATTCGGGCGCAAAAGGCATTTAACCTTGGAATGCCTTGCGTTTTGTCCGGCTGCTTCCCATCTTTTGCGTCATGCATTCTGATGTGGCACGTTTGGTTGAAGCTGGACGCATTCCCAAGCCGGTAGGTGAGCGATTGACCCAACTTTCTCCCGGAAGTTTCTGTCTTCACAAATCCTGGGGCGCTGGTAAGGTGATCGATTGGGATCTTCCCAGCAAAAAGGTAACCATCGATTTCGAGCGGTCCGCCGCCCAGACGATGGAACTGCAATTCGCGATTCAAAAGACCGAGTGGATCCCGGCGGACGATTTCCGCGCAAAGAAGGTCGAGCAGCTCGAAGAGCTCCGCGCCCTTGCGAAAAAGGATCCCGTCGAGCTGGTCGTTCACCTCCTTGAAAGCCACGGCGGATCAATGACCGGTGACGCACTCGAAAAGGAACTTTCGGGCGCGGTGATCTCCGCTGACGACTTCCGCAAGTGGTGGGACAATGCCAAAAAGGCCCTGCGCGAAAGCCGCCGGGTGGTCGTCCCGCAGAAGCGCACCGAGGCCCTGATGCTTCGTGATGGCGACCGCACCCCCGCCCAGGCGATGGTGGCCGATTTCGAAGCTGCCCGCGACCTGAAGGGCATGATCAAGGCGCTCGAGTCCATCGCGGCCGACATTCGCGCCTTCGACGCCGATCTCGACGCCCTCAAGAAACTCGTTAGCGACATCGACGAAGGCGTCCGCAAGTCCGCCCGTGTCCAGCTTGGCCAGTCTCTCCAACTCCTTGCCGCCCGCGATGAGGTGATCGGAAACTCCAAGGCCCTCGAACTCGATCCCACCGCCGTGCGGATTTCCGACATGCTCCAGACCGTGGAGGCCCAGCGCCTTGCGGATGAAATCGGACAGCTTCCCTCGATCCGCCAGCGCACCATTTACGAAGCTTTCCCGGCTGCCTTCGGTGACGGCTGGGTCGAGCGCATCGTGCAGGTCTTTGACCGCGTCGGTGCGCGTGGTGTCACGGAAATCGCCCGCCTTCTGGTCGAGCGCAATGAGCTTCCTGCCCTGTCCGTTCACCTCCGTTCTGCCATCGCCCGCCGTGCCCTGGGCCCGGACGCGCTGATCTGGATCTGCCGTGAGCGTTCCAGCGCTTCGCAGGACGTCTTCAGCCCGGAGGTCGGCGCCTCGATCCTCAACCTTCTCGAAAACGACCACCTTGCCGACGGTCCCCGCAAGACATCGCGCCTCCAGACCCTCCTCACCGAGGATAAGAAGCTGCTCAGCGATCTGGTCAGCATCATGGACGTCAACGAGGCCCGCAACTTCGCACGCCGCATGCTTGAGTGCGCGGTCTTCGGTGAGCTTGAGAAAAAGTCCCTGATGGCCCGCGTCATCAAGGCCAAGCCCGAGACAGGCGAACTCGTCTCAGGCGAGTCCTCGAAGCGCGAGGAAGACCTCCTTGTTTCTTGGGAAAGCCTCGAACGCAAGAAGACCGAGCTGGACGACATCATCCGCAATCGCATCCCTCAGAACACCCGCGAGATCTCGGTGGCGCGCGAGCATGGCGACCTTCGTGAGAACTTCGAGTATAAGTCCGCCAAGGACCACCAGAAGTATCTCAACAACCGCAAGACCGAACTGCAGAAGGAAGTGAACCGCGCCCGGGGCACCGACTTCAAGGGCGCGGACGCCTCCTTCGCCAACATCGGCACCATCCTTACGGTCGCCAACGACAAGGGCGAGGAAACGGTTTACAACCTCCTTGGAGCCTGGGATTCCGATCCGGAAAAGAACCACCTTTCTTATCTCTCGGAACTCGGCGCCGCTTTCTTCGGCCGCAAGGTCGGCGAAACCGTCGAGGCCCACGACCCCGTCACCGACGGCAAGCAGACCCTCAAGGTCATCTCCATCAAGCCCTACAATCCGTAAGCACGAAACTCGAAATCAGAAGCACGAAACAAGAGAGTCTTCGTTTCGAATTTCAGATTTAGAATCTCGAATTTTCTCCTCTAAATATGGACTACACCACCATCGTTGAAATCCGCGGCCGCGAAGTCATTGACTCTCGTGGCAATCCCACCGTCGAAGTTGACGTTCACCTTGACGGCGGTGCCGTCGGCCGCGCCGCTGTTCCCAGCGGTGCCTCCACCGGCGAGCACGAAGCTGTCGAACTCCGCGACGGAGACAAGGCCCGCTATCTCGGCAAGGGCGTTCTCAAGGCAGTTGAAAACGTCAACACCCGACTGGCTCCGGCCCTCCTTGGATTTGATGCCACCGAGCAATCGGCCATCGACAAGGCCATGCTCGCCCTCGACGGCACCTCCACCAAAAAGGAAATGGGAGCCAACGCCATTCTCGGCGTGTCGCTCGCCGTTGCCAAGGCCGCTGCCCAACAGCTCGGCCAGCCGCTTTACAAGTATCTCGGTGGCCCGAACGCCAAGGTTCTGCCAGTTCCGATGATGAACGTCATCAACGGCGGTGCCCACTCGGACGCCCCGATCGATTTCCAGGAGTTCATGATCGTGCCGATCGGTGCGCCGACCTTCCGCGAGTCGATCCGCTACGGTGCCGAAGTCTTCCACTCCCTCAAGAAGGTCCTCCACGACCTCGGCCTTTCCACCGCCGTCGGTGACGAAGGTGGCTTCGCCCCGACGCTGAAGAGCGCCGAGCACGCGATGCAGGTCCTCTGCCAGGCCATCGAAGCCGCCGGCTACAAGGTTGGTGAAGATATCGCCTTCGCCCTCGACGTCGCCTCCTCCGAGTTCTTCGACGCCAAGCAGAACGCTTACGTCTTCAAGAAGTCCGACAAGTCCGTCAAATCCGCTGCCGAGCTCGTCGATTTCTACGCCGACCTTCAGAAGCGCTACCCGATCATCTCGATCGAAGACGGCTGCGCTGAAAACGACTGGGACGGCTGGAAGATCCTCACCGACAAGCTCGGTGCCAAGACCCAGCTCGTCGGCGACGACCTTTTCGTCACCAACGTCGATTTCCTCTCGAAGGGCATCAAGCAGGGCGTGGCCAACTCGATCCTCGTCAAAGTGAACCAGATCGGTTCGCTCACCGAGACCTTCGATGCCGTCGAACTCGCCCAGGAAAACAGCTACACCGCCGTTCTTTCGCACCGCTCCGGTGAGACCGAGGACAGCACGATCGCCGACCTCGCCGTCGCCACCAACTGCGGCCAGATCAAGACCGGCTCCATGAGCCGCTCCGACCGGATCGCAAAATACAACCAGCTCCTCCGCATCGAGGAGGAACTGGGCGATGACGCCGTCTTCGGCATCAAGAAGCTCAAGGTGCTCGGCTGATCCCAAGGATCATCGACCATTTCAAGAAGCCGCAGTGGAGAGATCCGCTGCGGCTTTTTTGTGATCAGAAATGAACAGATCGTCTTGCCTACAGCACATGGAATCAGATGCGCAGAACGTCCATTTGGATCGACGTCAAACCCGCCAGATTTGGTTCAGGAAAATTTGGCGATTTCTCTCGGTCATGGGGATGATGTGGATTGTTGTGCTGCTACCAGTGTCTGGAGAGAAAATCAGGTTGGTTGGGCCAATCATCGTTAGCGTGTCCATGCCTGTATCGATGCGCCAATAAATGCTCTGACAAACTATTGAGTGCGTGGTGAAACGCGTGGTGAAACGCGGGGCAAAGCCGGAGCAGATCCAGCAGGTCATCGCCGCGAAGGGCCGTGTGCCGGTGGAGGAGTATCTGCGACACCGGGCGAGGTATTTCACAGACGGAGCGGTCATCGGCAGCAAGGCGTTTCTGGAGGAAGTCTTCGCGAAGGTGAAGGACCGGTTTGGAAAGAGCCGACAGAGCGGCGGTCGTCGGATGAGAGGCGTGATCGAGCCGATGTTCAGCTTGCGGGACTTGCAGCAGGATCTCGGCGGATGATTCTTGAAGCCATGGAAGGCTGCCAATCGCAACGCCTGTTTCATCCAATTGCCCGGCATCCGGATATGATTCAGGTGATTGACCCTTTTGGGTGGCAGGAAGCAGGACATCCCAGGTCACGACTGGTTGTTTGACTTTGACGAAATTTCAGCGCATCCGTAGCCTTCCCGACGTAGGTTTGTTTCCATGAAGTGTCCCAGATGCGTGCAGAAAATCCACCGGGCGGCCGATGGTTGTCCGCATTGTGGATTCACGATGGCGGATGCTGACAAGGTCTATGGTGCTGAGGATCTTCATTTGAGAACCCTATCGGACACGGCGGGCTTGATGCGCCGTGACGAACAGGGGCGGTTGCAGTCCGCGATGCAGCGGTTCAATCGACAGTTCCCGCAGTTGTTCGTGGCGGTGCACACGGGATCGTTCGGCGGAATGGCCAATCTACGGCAGTTCGGCTTCTGGTTTCTGAATCGGGCGAAGTTTGAGGATGTGCCATCGGATCGGGGCAATCGTTCGGCGATCCTGCTGGTGATGGACGCCGATGCGAAGTCGGCGGGGATTTCGTTCGGCTACGCGCTGGACGCCCTTTTGGATGAGGAGGACACTTTTCAATGCCTGGCCCGTGCCCATGCCTATTGGTTGGAGGGGCGTCATGCCGAAGGGCTTGTGAAGGCAATCGAGCAGTTGAGGATCATTCTGAAGAAGCGGTGTCGGCAGGCGCGTCGTGATCCTGCGCGTTTCGAACGAAAGGTCTCAAGGCCCGCAAAGATCGATGAGCAGGCCCAGAAGATCCGGGGTGGCCGCAGGACTGAAAATTCCGGCGTACCGGGGAATGGGGAGGAGACTCCATGAAGCGCGGCCTTTTGATCGCCTACGTTGTAGTTTCCTCGTTGAGGGCCTCGACAGTTGAGTCTGCGCTGCCGGCTTGGGAGGAGGCCGACCGAGCGGCAGTGAAGTCGGGGAGATGGATTCCGGGCAGCTTGCTGCTGACCGATGAAGTTCCAGCGGGAGAGCCACCAGCGGAAAAGCAGGAACCGCTTCCGAGGCCTACTGCCGGGGAATTGGCGGTCGATCCAACTCCTCCCCCACAGGTTCCGGAGGCATTCCTGAGCGATTATTTCAACGAGCGTCCTAAGTCCCTGCTGATCGATCCGCAGAAGCTGTTGTCGTCCCAGCAATATCGGGATCGTCTGGCGCTTCTGGATCAACATGCGACGGATTCATCGATTGAACTCATTGTTTATGTCTTCGGCATGGACCAGGAGATCCCGGGCGAGGTGCGGGTAGAGGAACTCACGGAGCGGCTCTATTCCACCGGGCGCCAGGCGGCGGTGGTTTGCTACTTTCTCGGGGCGCCCCAGCGGTCGGTATTGTATCTGAGCCCGTCGTTGACCGATACGGTGTCGGGTCTGGAGCAGAAACGTGTACTGCAGAGTTCGGTCATCAAGTCGATGGAGAAGGCCGATGCGGTGGACCAACTGGAGGCATTTTCCGTGCAGATGTCGATCCGGCTCTACTGGGTGGAGCGTTTGCTTTCTGGGGCCGCGATTCCTGCGGGCATCCTCTCGACAAATGAGGAGCCGGAGGCGAAACCGATGGTTCCAACGGCTTCCGAGCGCCTGAACAAGATGATTCCGCCGGGTTGGTGGATGCCGGGAATGGTTTTTTTTGGGGGGATCGTGGTGGCGTTTTCGATGAACGTGTGGCTGCGTCAGAGGGTCCGAAATCGCTTTCCTGAGGTCGAGGTCGAGCCGCGTTTGGGTGGGGATCATGGCGCGGGGATTGGGGCGGTGATTTCCTTCGCGAATGCCTCGGTCTCGCCCGCCCAGCAGCGCGATCAGGTGCCGGATGACCTGAGTCGTTCCTGACGATTGACTCGCGGGAGTCGTGGCGCGAGAAATGGGGATGACCGATTGGGAAGCGCGCTACCGGCAGGGAGACACGCCTTGGGAGAAGGGGGAGGCGGCTCCACCGCTGATCGAGCTGATGTCCCGCTGGAAGGCGGAGCCGGTCTGGGGTGGGGGACCAGTGTTGGTGCCGGGCTGCGGATTCGGCCATGACGTGCGGGAAATTGCGCGCATGGGAGTGCCGGTGATCGGGCTGGACCTATCGGCTGCGGCGGTGGAGGCGGCGGACCGTTTCGAGAAAGCCGGAGGTGAGGTCTATCGGCACGCGGATTTGTTCGATCGCAGTTGGTGGCCGGAGCAGGGCGTTTCAGGATGGTGGGAGCATACTTGCTTCTGCGCGATCGATCCAGCGGACCGTCCCAGGTATGCTGAGGCGGCGGGGGCGCTGGTCAGGCCCGCAGGGTGGTTGTGCGGAGTTTTTTTCTTGACGCCAAATGAACCGGGTGAGGAAGGGCAGGGGCCTCCGTTTGGGGCCACGAAGGAAGAGATCCTTAAAGGGTTGGAGCCTTGGTTTGAGTTTGTTGAAGGCTGGGTGCCTGAGACCGGATACCCGGGACGGCTGGGGCGGGAGTGGTTGGCGATCTTTCGCAGGCGAGCATGATACTCTGAGGCGCTTTCATCGAGGCAGCCTTCTTCGAATGATCTGATCCGCAGGGTTGCGGGATGCGGAACAGGGAGGTAAGGTGCCCCATTCCGACCCCGAGATGTCGAACCTTCACCCAATCCTCCTTCTGGCCGTTCTGCCTGTCATGGCGCTGGCCGCACCCGACCGGCCTTACTTCAACGACAAGAAGGCACCCGAGAACCGCAAGGACCTGGAGGCCATCCAGAAGACGCTGACCTCAGTGCTGCCAAAGGCGAGGGAAGCCACCGTCTGCATCGACATTGGCGAAGGCAGCGGCAGTGGGGTGATCGTGTCAGCCGAGGGACTGGTGCTCACGGCTGCGCACGTTGCCGGAGGGGTGGGCAAGGAGCTGACGGTGATCCTGGAGGATGGCAAGCGGCTGAAGGCGGAGTCGATGGGCCTCGTGTCCACCACCGACTGCGCGATGGTGAGGATTCTGGAAAAGGGGACCTATCCGTTCGTGGTGATGGATCGTGAGAGCAGCACGAAGCTGGGTGATTGGGTGTTCTCGCTCGGGCACTCCGGTGGCTTTGACAAGGAGCGCGGGTCGGTGGTCAGGCTTGGCAGGCTGGTTCGCATGGCGGAAACGACGATCCAATCGGACTGCACCCTGATTGGTGGCGACTCGGGTGGTCCTCTCTTCGATCTCGAGGGCCGTTTGATCGGAATCCACTCGCGGGTGGGTGAGGTGCTGGCGCAGAACATGCATGTGCCGATGCATGAGTTCCTGACTCATTGGGACGAGATGACGCGGGGTGAGTTTGTCGGTGACGGTCCATTTGCAAAGAAGCCTGAGACGGGCAAGGGTTTCCTCGGACTGGCCACCGAGCCTCGTCCTGAAGGTGGCCTGAAGGTGACGAAGGTGGGCCGTGAAAGCCCGGCCGAAAAAGCCGGCCTCAAGGAGGGGGACGTGCTCCTCAAGCTGAACGGCAAGGTGCTCCAATCACGCGAAGATCTCCAGAACATGCTCAAAGAAATGGCTCCTGGAGACAAGATGGCCCTTGAACTGCTCAAGAAGGGCAAGCTCGAAACCCTCGAAATGAAACTCGGTGAACGCTAGATTTTCCCCCATTCTGCTGGCACTTGTCCTCACGACCGCCAGCTACGGTGTGCAGAGCCTGGAAGGCGACCTTCGCAAGAACGGTGATGCCGTGGTCTCGATCTTCGAGGACCAACGCGCCGTCCTGCAGCGTTCCAGCGCGGTGATACGGGAGGGGCGCAAGGACCTCTGTTACGGCGTCGTGATCTCTGCCGACGGCTACATCCTGACCAAGGCCAGCGAGGTTCAGAAGATCAGCTCGCTTTCGGTGATCGTGAACGAGACGAAGTATGACAACGCCAAGGTGGTGGCTACGGATCCGACCTGGGATGTGGCCCTGATCAAGGCCGATGCCCAGGGGCTGCTTCCCGTTTCCTATGCGCCAAGTGCCGATCTGCCCCAGGGCACCTGGGTGGTGGCGAATGGCGCGTCAAGCACCACGAGACGTCGTGCCTTGGTTGGCATCATCAGTGCCAAGACCCGCGAGATTCCGGCCTCGGGTGGAGCGGCCCTCGGGGTCATTTTGAAAAAGGATTCCAAGGGACTTGAGATCGAGGCCGTGAACGAAAAAAGCGGCGCGCAGGAAGCGGGGCTTCAGAAGGGCGATCAGATCACGGCCCTGGATGGCAAGAAGGTCTCCAAGATCGAGCAGATGTCTGAGTTCCTGAAGGACAAAAAGGCAGGGACCTTGGTGAAGGTCAGCATCAAGCGGGCCGGGAAAGAGCAGGTCTTCGATGTGCGACTTGCCGCCAAAGGGGAACTCTTCGTCGCGGAATCACGCAATGATCAGATGAGCGGCAGGTTTTCCCAGCGCCGCACCGGATTTCCCAGAATCATCCAGCATGATATCCTCGGAAATGAGGAGTCCGTCGGAGGCCCGCTTCTCGATCTTGAGGGCCGCTGCATCGGCATGAACATCGCACGAGCCGACCGAGCACAGAGCTTCGCGATTCCGGTCGAGGATTTGAAGGTTCTCGGGGAGCAACTGATCAAGAACGCCGCGCACTGATTCAGGACGCCTGCTCGCGGTGCTTCTTGAACATCTCGAGCGTTCGTGCGCGTTCGCTGGCGTGATCGACGATCGGCAGTGGATAGCCCGGAACCAAGGGGCGTCCGTCCTTGGGTGCTTCCATCAAACGCGCGGCGGGCACTGCGGCCAGTTCCGGAACCCAGCGCTTGATGTAGATGCCCTGTGGGTCGTAACGGGCGCTCTGGGACCAGGGGTTCTGAATGCGGAAATAGGGAGCCGCGTCCGCTCCGGTGCCGGCCGACCATTGCCACCCGCCGTTGTTGGAGGCGATTTCACCATCCAGCAGGTGCTGCATGAAAAAGGACTCGCCATGTCGCCAGTCGATGTGGAGGTCCTTGGTCAGGAACATGGCAGTGATCATGCGGACGCGGTTGTGCATGAAGCCGGTGGCGAGGAGCTGGCGCATGCCGGCGTCGATGATGGGAAAGCCGGTCCTTCCCTGTTTCCATGCGTCGAATCTCTCATCCGGCTCATCCCACGGAAGACCGCGCCAGTCGGCGTTGAATTCCTCGTCCAGAACGTTTGGAAAGTGGTGGAGGATGGCGAAGTAGAACTCCCGCCAGGCGAGTTCCTTGATGAAGATTTCGATCCCACCTCGCTCTTGGCTGGAGGCGCTGGACATGGCCGCCATGACTTTCGCGTAGAGGGTTCGGATCGAAATCAGTCCGAAGCGCAGATCCTGGGAGAGGCGTGAGGTGGCCTCCTCGGCGGGGAGATCGCGCAGAACTCCATACCGGCCGATCCGATTGGCGATCGCCTGCTTCATTCGCTGGCAGGCCGCCTTTTCTCCTGGCTCAAGGAGCTCGCCTTCGGGCGGCTCGATCTGCCAGGTCAAGAGGGTGGGCAGGGGAAGCGAGCTTGGAGTTTCGGGCGTGCGCAGGTTTTCCGGTTTTGAAACGGGCGTGGCTTTGGGCTGGGCCAGCCAATTTCTGGAGTAGGGCGTATAAACCCGGTAGGGGAGCCCACCCTGGGTCAGGATTTCATCGGGGCCGTGGAGGGTGGCGTCCGCGAAACCGTGACACTCGATCCCGATCTCCTCACAGGCCGACTGGAGTCGGCGTTCAGTCTCTTTTCCGAACGGATCGGGATCGGTGTTGAAATAGATGGCCTTGGCATGGGTCTCCTTGACCAGACGAAGGAGTTCCTCAATCGCGTCTCCCTGGCGAATCACCATGCGGCCGCCAATGGTGGTGAGATTGCCTGCAAGCGAGGCGAGGCAGCCACAGAGAAAATGCTGGCGCTTTGGGCCTGTCCAGTGGTGCGACTCCTTCCACTGGCTCAGAATGTAGACAGGAATGACAGGAAATCCGCTCTTGGACGCAGCAGACAGGGCCAGGTTATCGGTGATTCTCAGGTCGCGTCGGAACCAATGGATCACGGTGGCTGTGGCGGCGGGCATGATGCCGAACAAAGCCGGATTTCACCCACATGCAATGCCGATCCGGAGGACTCAGCGCTCGAGCAGGAGCTTCTCCGCCTTGCGGACGGCAGTGGGTGTCAATTTTCCCTGAACCCTTTTCGATGAGTCCAGCAGGTCCTTGAGATCGCTGAGTGCCGATTCCGCCGCATCCAGGGATTTCTTTCCACCGCCATAGTGCTTGTCGGAAAAGTACTTGGTGAAGGTGGTGCCGCCTCGGCTGAGACAGAGTCTCCATCCCTGGAAGGCGGTGTGCTCGTAGGTGAACCGGGTTAAATTGCGCTTGGACCTCATCGATATGGGGGCGAGAGTTTTCACCCCCTAAACTGCCCCGTGTTTTTCGAGAACGCCAACCCTTTTTCGTGAAACAGGGGGCATTTTGCCAAAAGAACGTCCGAATCACGGAAAAAAGCCTTTGCAAGCCGGAGGGCATTCCGTTTATTCGCCGCCCGCGCGAGCCATAGCAACCGCCGTCGGTCCCCTGGATTGGTTCCTTGAACCCATCGTGCTCGCCAGGGGGCAACCCGGCAACCCATCCGCATCATGTCAGCCGTCAAACTGTCTCGTTTCGAGATCCCCAACCGCCTCGTTCGCAACGAGGACACCGCCACCGACACTTACGCCCAGTTCAGCGCCGAGCCTTTCGAGCGCGGCTACGGGCACACCCTCGGGAACTCCCTCCGCCGCGTGCTCCTTTCCTCCCTGGAAGGCGCATCGATCACTTCCGTCCGCATCGCGGGCGTGCAGCATGAGTTTTCCAGCCTCCCGGGTGTCGTGGAAGATGTCACCGACATCATCCTGAACCTCAAGAAGGTCAAATTCATCCATCACGACAAGGATTCCCGCATCCTCTCGATCAAGATCGAGAAGGAAGGCGTCGTCACCGCCGGTGACATCCAGGAGGACAACGTCTTCGAGGTCGTCAACAAGGACCAGGTCATCTGCCACCTCGACAAGAAGGTGAAGTTTGACTGCGAATTCGAAGTCCGCGTCGGCCGTGGTTTCTCCACCGGCGACGAAAACAAGCGCAAGGACCAGCCGATCGGCGTCATCGCCATCGACTCGATCTTCTCGCCCGTCACCCGCGTCAAGTATGCCGTTGACACCACCCGTGTGGGTCAGATGACCGATTACGACAAGCTGGTGCTCGACATCTGGACCGACGGTCGCCTCACCCCGCAGGATGCCCTGCTTCAGGCCTCCGCCATCCTTCGCCACCACCTCGACGTCTTCGTCAACTATGACGAGAACGCCGTCGACTTCGAAGAAGCTCCGATGGAGTCCAGCGAGGAAAACGCCGCGCTGAAGAAGCTTCTCAACATGAGCGTCAACGAGATCGAACTCTCGGTCCGTGCCGCCAACTGCTTGAACAACGCCAACATCACCTCCGTCGGCCAGCTGGCCATGAAGACCGAGGCGGAAATGCTCAAGTATCGCAACTTCGGCAAGAAGTCGCTCAACGAAATCAAGGACAAGCTCGTCGAACTCGGCCTCGGGCTCGGCATGTCCTTCGACCCATCCCTCCTCACCGGCCCGTCCGCCGGCTCTCGCGCCCCACGCCTCGGTGTGGAGGAAGAGGCACCGGTCGGTCTTGCCGATTTGATCGCCCAGAACCTCGACGACTGATTTAAATAGAAAAGGAAGCACCCGATGAGACATCGACGCAACACCACCAAGCTCAAGCGCACGGCCTCGCACCGCCGCGCCCTCCTCGCGAACCTCGCGTGCAGCCTGATCGAGCACGGCCGCATCAAGACCACCCTCGGCAAGGCGAAAGCCCTCCGTCCGGTGGCTGAAAAGCTGATCACCCTCGGCAAGCGCGGCGATCTTCACGCCCGCCGTCTCGCCGTCGCGTTCCTTCGCCAGAAGGACACGGTCAAGAAGCTGTTCGAAGAAGTGGCTCCAGCCTCCGCCGCCCGCCAGGGTGGCTACTGCCGGATCACCAAGCTCGGAGTCCGCACCAGCGACGCCGCCCCGATGGCCTACATCGAGTGGGTTGACGCGCCGGTCGCCGCCACTGAAGCCGCTGCCGAACCGGCTGCCGCTGAAGCCGCTGCCGAGTAAGGTTCACCGCCTGATTCAAGGATTCGAAAGCCGTCCGTGCCTCGTGCGCGGGCGGCTTTTTCGTTGTGGCTGAGCGGCCTCGAACTTAAGAACTTCAGTCAATGACATCCCTGAAAACTTTGTTGGTCCTTTGCTTGCTGACTGCACGTGGATTGGCGGCTCCGGTCACTCCGGAACAATGGGTGGAGGAGCTTTCCTCCACTTACGCCGGACATCTCGGTTTTACGGCCATTTACCATTCGGAAGGTCCGGGAAAGAGCCTGGACGTCACCCTTGGGATGGACAAGGGATCCGGGCTTTCCGCGCTTCACATGACGGTGACCAAGGATGGGAATGCGATGGAAGCGAAGCTTTGGAATACCGTGGAGGATGAACTATACACCGATTCAGGAGGGGGCATCAGTCGCGTCAAAGGGGTGGCGACCGAGCTCAATAGTCTAGCGGGACTGGCGTCGAAGTGTCTGACGAATCCGACGAAAAAGGAAGAGGAGGGTGGTCGGCAATTCGTGGCCTCCATGTGGATCACCAAGGATGGGATTCTGCCAACCATCGGCATCCGACCCAGGAACGAGCCGACGTGGAAATCCGATGTCAAGGGGGCTGCGGTGAAGGCGTCCGACGACAAGTCGGTCACGTTCGAAACCGCCAAGTGGGGGCTTCTGACCATCAGCCGGGAGACCGGCCTGATGAGTCGACAGTCCATCACCTCGGACAGCGGAGAAGTCCGGGTGCTGGAACTGCGCCAGTTCCAGATCGATCCCGGCAAGGAAGCGATCACCGGGATTTCCAAAGGATGGAGCACGGAAGGAGCGAAACAAGCCGATGCCGGCGTCTACACCAGAGCCTTTCGGTTGAAGGTTTTCCAGGCAGTGGTGGATGCAGTGGAGACCGGAGATGCGGACCTGGAGAAACTGGAGTCCGTTCTGAAGGAGCAGCGGCCGGCCTTGCGAGGGTTCGCGAGGCCCTACACCGCCGAAGTTGGGAACTCGCTGGCGACGGGCGATACCTGGAAAAAGATTCTCGGCGCGACGAAGGATTCCCTACGGAAACAATGGACGGAGAAGGACGGAAACAAGGAGGGGGATGAGGCCGCCTTCGAGCTTTACCTCGCCGAACCAGCGATCCGGGCTCAGGTGCGTGACGAACTTGGGAAGTCGCTTTCCGAAATAGAGGAATCAAAGAAGCGCCTGATGTGGGAAATCTTCGGCCATGCCGGTGATCCCGAACTCAAGGCGACCAACAAGACCGGCGAAACGGCCAAGGCCGTGATCGAGCAAGCGATGGCAAGGGCCTACATCGAAGCAGTCATGGAACAGAAAATGAAGGAATTCTGGGGCGCGCGCGACGGCTTGGATTGAGACTCACGCTGGAAGGTGACCCTCGGTTACGGTTCCTGCCGATGAATGGTCGCGGTGTAGATCGTCTGCCTGGCTCAGTTGCCGCCGACTACAAGATGGTGGGGAAACACCGGTGGCTCCTCGCGGCATAGAGTGACGTAGTCCTCCCAGTCAGCGATCTTGGGGAGGTCGCGCTCCTCGCCTCGGGCGATCATCCTTTGCCGACGCTTTTCCGGCGGGCACCAGACAAAGTGGATTTCCGGTTTCGCTCCGAGCCGTTTCTCAAGAATCTCCGGCCAATCCTGCTCACCACATTCGCGGGTGAAGGGGCCGGCGATCACGACTGGAACTTGGGGCAAATTGGCAGCGGCGAGGTCGTAGAGCGTTTCGTAAACGGTGTCCCGATAGGCTGCCTTGTAACTGGGCGAATCACGGTCGTTCGGATCCAGGCCGGCCAGGATCAATCCGGCGCGGACCAGTTTTTCCGCGACCATGTCACTGTCCAGAAGCACCGCTCCGAGCCGCGCGGCAAGGCTGCGGGCATGGGTGGTTTTTCCCGCAGCGGGAGGACCACAGACGACGTGAAGAATGGGGGAGTTAAGATTCAAGATTCAAGATTCAAGATTCAAGATTCAAGAGTTAAGAGTTAAGAGTTAAGAGTTAAGAGTTAATTGAGATTTCCGCCAACGAATTACGAGGCGCTCTTCACGATCTTCCGAAACCACGGGGCCTTGCCCTTCGCATTGAGGAAGTCCTTGCGGATGTAGAGGCCCTCATTGCCCTCGCCTTTTTTCATGGTTCTCCAAAGCAGGCGTGGCACCACGATTTCTTTCAGATTGCCATCGGTGTTGAACGCGATGGCCCGGGGATTATCGAGGCAGATCTGGGCGGTGATGGGAATGTTGCGGCCGCCGTAACCGATGTCGTTTCCGGGAGAATCGCGGCGCTCGAAAAACACAAAGCCCTCGATTTCATGGGGCATCGGATTGTCGAGCGGGCCGAGTTGGTCATCGACCCAGCCGTTGCTCCAATAATGGAGGGCGTAGGAGCCTTGTTCGATGAGTTGGTTCTTGAGATGAGTGGCCTGCTTGGAGCGTCCGCGATGAAGGGCCAGGCGCTCTCGGTCCGAGTTGAAGGGGCAGAGAACTTTCGAGGGCAAGAGAGTGAGATCCTTCCTGGGGTAGGAGGCGTGGACCTCACACAGCATCAGCGGTCCGGTGGTGGCGAGGATGTCGTAGTCAGCGACAGTGCCGAGGGTGGCGTTCTGCAGGTGCCGGATCACGGCGGCCATGAACGGATGGCCGGGCTCTGAGGCCATGAGGGCGTTGCACAGCCTGTGGTCCACCTTGGAAGAGGCGGCATGGGCCTCGGGCTCGAGACCGATGATGGCCGAGTGTCCCGGCAGCAGCGGATCGAGCGGTTGAAGACACTCGTAATCGAGGTCGGCATAGACCCCGCCAAGCTGGTGGAGGACCAGGTAGCGGATGGCGTCGGCGCGCTGGATGTTGTAGGGGTAGTTCTGGAAGGTTTCGAGGAAGTCCGGGTAATGGCGGGCGACGAATGCCTCGCTCTCGTCATCGGTCCAGAGTCGGTATTCCCAATCCGGATGGTGGCGTTTCCAACTGTTCACGCAGTCCCACCATTCCTCGGGCACCTCGTAGGTTTTCCAGGTCTGATGGAGGATTCGCGGAATGGCCATGGAGCGTGGGAATGACGAATGACGAATGGAAGAGGGATTCTGTTGGAACTTGGCACTTGGCCTTTGGAACTTCAATCTTCCTCCGATGGCACTGACACGAATTTTCCTGATCCGGCACGGGGCGACGATGCTGACCGCCGAGGACCGTTTCGCCGGAGCGACGGATGTGGCGCTTTCGGATGAAGGCAGGGCGCAAGTGGAAAGGTTGTCAACGCGTCTGGCCAGCGTGCCGGTGGCGGCAGTCTATGCGTCTCCGCTGGGCCGGACCATGGACACGGCGGGGATCCTGGCTGGGCCGCACGGATTGGAGGTGAGAGCCCGCGATGGACTGCGGGAGATATCGCATGGGCACTGGGAAAAGATGACCCGGCATGAGGTGGAGCAGCAGTTTCCCGAAGAGGCGGCGGCCTGGGACGAGGATCCCTACAGCTTTGCTCCTGTGGGCGGGGAAAGCGGACTGGAAGTGACGGCCCGGGCGCTTCCGGCGCTGCTCGACATTGTCAGGCATCATGACGGCGAGGCGGTGATCGTGGTGTCCCACAAGGCGACGATCCGCTTGCTGCTGAGTACGCTGCTGGGATTCGATCCACGGCGCTACCGCGACAATCTCGATCAGGATCCGGCGGCGCTCAACGTGGTTGATTTCAAGGGGCCGGTGCGAGCCCGGTTGACGCTTTTCAACGACACTTCGCACTATTCCGAAGGCTGCTTCACTTTGCCGAAGACGACTGAGCCACGCCTTTCGACTTGGTGGACGAAGTGAAAGAACTGGCCACATTATCGCACTTTTCTTGCAAAAACGGCCTAGCGCCACCAAGTTGCGCGCGTGCGTGGCTCGCCTTTTTTCAGAACCCTGATGCTTGGAGTCGGCTTGCTGTTGGCAGGCTGGGGGATCCTGCATCTGGCGCGGGCTTCCGCCGTTTCTCCATCGGAAAAAACAGACGTGCTGAAGGCGTCCGTGGAGCGGGAGCGATGCGGATTCGGCCTGAAACTTTCCGCCGAGGCGGAGTTTGTGGAGCTGAAGGGACGCGGGGGGCGTGTGCTCTTCCGCCAAGAGAACTCCGGCGGACCTTTTGCGGGAATGGTTGATCTGGATGCGGAAGACCCGGTGGTGTTTGTGGCCGTGAAATGGAAGGAAACCTCCCGTGAGGGATCCACCTTCGCGAAGCTGGCCCTCGAGCCCGCAGGAAAGCCGACGATCACGCATTACTTCGAAGCACCGGGAACGATTGACGATGTGTGGGAACTGCCAACCGAATGAGCGATCCTCTTCATCACGATTGTTGCGCGCATCACGAGCATCACCACGAACTGGTGATCGACTCGCTGACCGTGCACTACCGACGCGTGCTGGCCCTGGATCGCGTCTCGCTGGCCACTTCCTGCGGCAATCGCGTGGCGCTGGTCGGTCCGAACGGGGCGGGAAAGAGCACCTTGTTGAAAGCCATCGCCGGCCTCGTGCCCCGCACCTCCGGAATGATCCGCTGGCGTGGCACGACCGTGCGCAAGTGGTCGCGCGAGTTTGCCTACCTGCCGCAGCGGGAGGAGGTGGACTGGGCCTTTCCCATCACCGTCAGAGGTTTGGTGGAAATGGGGCGCTACCCCCAAACCGGCTGGTGGCGGACCTTCTCGGCTGCGGACGAGCAGGCGGTCGATCTTGCCCTTGAGTCGCTGGGGCTTCTCGACCTCCAGCAACGCCAGATCCGCGAGCTTTCCGGGGGGCAGCAGCAAAGGGCCTTCCTCGCACGCGCGCTGGCTCAGGAGGCTCACGTGCTGCTTTTGGACGAGCCTTTCACCGGTCTCGACCGCCAGGCATCGCGGATGTTGGCGGATCTCCTCGGAAAGCTTTCGCACGAGGGCCGGCTTGTGATCGCCTCGCATCACGACCTCGATTCGACCTCGCGTCTGTTCGATGAGGTGCTGGTTTTGAAAACCGGCCAACGCGGCTTCGGCCCGGTCGATGAAGTCCTCACGCCGACCTTGATTCACGAGGTCTTCGATGCCGAAAAGGCCAGCGTCTAACACCTTTCCCCGTGGAACTCCTCTCCAATCCCTTCTACCAGCGAGCCCTCGCGGCAGCGGCCTTCATCGGCTTCGCCAACGGCTTCTTCAGTGGCTTCGTGGTGCTGAGACGTAGCGCCCTCTCCGTCAGCGCGCTTTCCCACACAATGCTGCCCGGCATCGCCTTGGCCATCCTCGCCACCGGTGCGCTGACCCAATGGAACGCATTTGCCGGCGCCCTGTTCGCAGCGCTGATCGTTGGCCTGGGATCCGTGGCAGTTTCGCGAGGTCATCGCGTCGAACAGGGCACCGCGCTGGCCGTGCTTTATACGGCGGCCTTCGCGGTTGGTGTGGCCGTGTTGCCGATGCTCAAGACCCGCCAGCAGCTCGAGGACTGGCTGTTTGGAAACATCGTGGCCGTTGGCAACGGCGACCTGCTCATTTCGTATGCAACCGGGGCCATCGTCCTGATCTCCACCAGCCTGCTGATGCGACCGATCCTGCTGACCCTCTTCGAACCAAACGTCGCCGCCGCCCAGGGAGTGCCGGTCAGGTTCATCCAGTATCTCCTTTTCGGGCTGCTGGTGCTGTCCCTGGTCTCCTCGCTCCAGGCCGTCGGTTGCGTGCTCTCCGTCGGACTGCTGGTTGCTCCGGCCGCCACCGTTTCCCTTCTAACGGACAAAACCTCCGCTCTGTTCTGGGGCGGAGGCCTTATTGGCTCGCTGGGCTCGGCCCTGGCCGTCGTGTTGTCCTCGACGATCGGCATCGCACCGGGGCCGGCGATCGTGATCCTGTTGGGGATCCTGTTTGTGGCCGCCTACCTGTTCAGCCCACGTTACGGGCTGCTTGCTGGAAGGCGTCGGTGAACCCGCTGTCGAACCTGGCAGCCATGGGTTCGAGCCGGCTTTCCGCCTCCTCGTAGGCGCGGAACAGCCGACGGCGATCCGTGTTCCGGGTACGACTTTGGCAGGTGGCGAAACTTTCCGCTGGCACCTCACGCGGGCCCTCGTATCACTGCTGCGTCATGATCACGCTGACCGAGAAAGCCGCTGTCGAATTGCGGTCGCTGCTTGCGAACAAGGGGGCATCCGAGTCCTCCGGGCTGCGTCTGGCCGTCCGGCGGGGAGGCTGTGCCGGCTGGCAGTACGAAATGGCGGTGGCCGAGCCCGAGGCTGGGGATGTGACGGTCGAGTCCTTCGGAGCCAGGGTCATCGTGGCAGGCGACAGCGTGGAACGCCTGAGCGGTTGCGAGATCGACTACTCCGACGCACTTTCCGACGCGGGTTTCAAGATCCACAATCCCCACGCCGCCCGCTCCTGTGGGTGCGGGACCTCCTTTGAAACGGCGGATGATCCGCCTGCTGCCAACGCCGTGGCCGACGGTGAAGCCTGTGGATCTGTCTGACCGCCGTGCCCCGCAATGTTGAAGAACCGGCCCCGAGCCGCCCGGCGTATTTCTGGTGGCTGCTGGCCAATGGCCTCGCGATCTGCTTCGCCGTCTTCAGTTGGGTGATCTGCCTTCATGTGTTCCGCCACCCGGAGAATCCGCGGAACTATGAGATCATGCGCAAGTTGAAGCGCCTGCCTGAATTGAAGCGCTACAACATGCTGGAGGCTCCAAGTGCGACGTCGCTCGGGCCCAAGGAGCTTTACCGGAAGTTTTTCGGCTTCGATGGCGATGGCCGGAAGCGCCTTAACGAAGCCCTGCTGCGGAACTACCTGGTGAACTTCGAGCGGCCGCTGCTGCTGACCTACATCGAGGGCAACTACCGGGTCGAGGCGGTCAGGCCAATGGGGGAAAAGGATTTCTTCCAGCCCGGCTTCGCGGTGCGCGCGCGAGCCCTGGTGAAGCCCGATGAGTTCACGGATGCGGCTCCTTACCCGGTCATCATCGAGTACCTCTACCCAACTGTCGATCCTGCGGCCTTCTCATGGTATAAGCCCGGTGACATGCTGTATGTTTCCAAGGTTCCAAACTGTGCGGCGGTGCTGCACGTCACGAAGGTAACCGAGGACGATGAGCAAGTGCTGTGCGTGACGGTGGTGCCGATCGTTTACAGTGACTACCAGGTCGGGCCGGAGCGGTCGTTCTCGATCGAACCGCCGGATTACTTCAAGCCGGGCGCGACATTCCCGTTGTTCAAGTAAACCTCGCCAGCAGGCGGTGGATCCTGACGCGGTTGTAGCGTTGCGCGAGGATGCAGGGCAGGTTGGCTCCCAAGGCGTAGCCGACCATCACGAGATCCGCCCACCACGGGTTCCAGAGGAAGAACAACGGAGAGAAGCCAATGGCGATCCAGTGGCAGAGTTCTCCACGCCAGGTCTCGCGAATGAAGCGTTCGAGGTAGGCTCGATCCCGGCTGGTGAGGTTGGCTTTGGCAAAGCCGCCGCCGAACCAGGCGGACCCATCCGGGAGGTGGTCCTTCCAGCGCTTGATGCGAAGGGTGTTCTCGTAGAAACGACCGTCCACTTCCCAACTCCAGCCGCGCCGCAGCGTGAAACAGGAAACCGGCAGACGCGTGAAGATCCACGCGAGGCCGAGCTGGATGAGCGGCCAACTGACGACGTTGAGGGCGATCATCCACCCGATGGGCAGTTCAATCACCATGGATGGTCCGTCCTTTCCACGTGACCTCTTTCCCTGATTTGAGAGCGGAGCGCATCAGGACGATGAGATAAAACATCAGCGGCAGCGGGTAAAGCAGCGCCGTGAGCCAGGAAAATCGCCCGACCTGACGCAGCAGGAATCCAAGTTGAAGGCCCAACACGAGATGGATCCAGGGCGCGGCCGGGGTCAGCGGCCATGCGGCCATGGCAACGAAAAGTCCGCTCATCCAGATGCTGATCCGCACCATGGTGGATCGTGGCGTCTGGCCCGCTCCAGAGGCGAAGCCCTTGGTCCAGCCTTCAATCAGCTCCGCAAGCCCGCCGGGATACATGCGAAATGACAGGAGCCCCTTGCCGATCACGCTCCGCACCGGGATGCCGAGCTTGCGGAAATGCTCCGCCAGCCGGAAGTTTTCTAGCACCTTGCCTTTCACTGACTCGTGGCCGCCCGCGAGTTGATAGCTTTCACGATCGACCAGCAACATCTGGCCTAACAGACCGTGCGGCACCGTGCCGGCGATCATGGTGAGATTGAACATCGCGCTGAGTTGCTCGTAGGGTCTTTCAATCGCATGAAAGGGCGCCACGGACAGCGCACCGTCCTGATAGCCTCGGAGGATCTTTCCCAGTCCATCGGCTTCCAGCCAGGTGTCGGCATCGAGAAACATCAGCAGCTCACCCCTGGCCGTTTGCGCTCCCTGCTGGCAGGCCCAGGGCTTTCCCCGCCAGCCTTCGGGCAGGAGCTTGGAGGGAAGAACGGTGGCTCCGAGCGAGGCCCCGATTTCCGCCGTGGCATCGGTCGAGCCATCGTCGATCACGATCACCTCGAGTGGCCGAAATGGTTGGCTCCGGATCGACTCCAGCAGCTTCGGAAGATTGTGTGCCTCGTTTCTGGCCGGGATCAGGATGGAGAGGGAGCGGGTGGAGCTTCCCGACGTTTCAAAACTCCTCCGACCGCTCCGGATCTTTGCCAATAGCCCCCAGCCCGCGAGCCAGGAGGCTGCGGCGACCAGGGGAATGGCTACTTCCGGTCCCATGCAACGATCTTCTTGCACACATTCTGGCCGCAGAGAATCACCATCGGCATGCCGCCTCCTGGATTCACCGAGCCGCCGACGAAGAACAGGTTCGGATACTTGGTGCTCTGCTTCGGAGCCTTGAAGGCAAGGTTCTTGAAGCGGTCGGAGACCACGCCGTAGATCGAGCCCTTGTTGGAGTTATAGCGTTCCCGAATGTCGAGCGGCGTCCAGACATGTTCATAGACGATGTGTTTCCGAAGGTCGGTGAGACCCATGCGCTCCAGCTTGTCGATGATCCGGTCCTTGAAGACCAGGTAGTCCTCGCGGGTCAGCGGATGCTTGTCATCGATGTAGGGAATGTGCGGCAGGATCTTCAGGCAGTCGCATCCGGCCGGGGCCACGGTGGGATCGGTCTTCGAGGCGGCGACGAGATAGATCGTCGGGTCCTGCGGCAACTGGTGCTTTTGGAACACCGTCTTGAAATGTTCCTTCTGATGCTCCGAGAAGAAGAAGTTGTGATGCGCCAGCTGCGGATACTGGATGTCGAGCCCGAGATCGAGGACCAGCCCGGAACAGGCGGGTTCGTAGCGGTCGAGCGACTTCATGAAGGACTTGTCCTCGCCTAACAGCTTTTCATACGCCGGGATGACCTCGACATTGGAAACAAGGATGTCAGCCGCGTGGAAAGCTCCATCCGCCGTCACGATGCCGGTGACCGTTTCGCCCTCCTTGCGGATTTCCTTGATCTCGCTGTTGAGGTGGACGGTGATGCCGAGCTCCTCGATGAGCCGCTTCAGGCCAAGTGCGATGTTGTAGAGCCCGCCCTCGACATACCAGAGATCGTAGCGGAACTGGATGGTGGACATGCAGTTCATGAAGGCCGGCGCACGGTAGGCGGACGAGCCGACATACTTGATGAAGTAGTCGAAGATGTCCCGCATGTGCCGGGTCTTCAGGAAGCGCGCAACCCCGCCGTGCATGGTGCGGAAGAGATCGAACTTTGGAAACTTCCAGGGCCCGTAGAAGTTTCCAAACTCCCTCGAGGTATCCAGCCCCTGCTCGAAGTAACCTTCGCTCACCAGGTCGTAGAGGTCGGCGGAGTATTTCAGGAAGCGCTCCACGTTCGCTGGATCCTCGCCGACCTTCCGGGCCTCGGCGGCCATGACGGCCGGATCGGGATCGAGATCGACCACCTTGCCATCCTGGAAAAAGTTCCGCCAGTGCGGGCGCAGCGGGCGGATCGTGAAGTAGTCGCTCATCTTCTTCCCGGAGCGCTCGAACAGCCGCTCGAAGATCGCAGGCAGGGTCAGGATCGAGGGCCCGAGGTCGAAGGTGTAGCCCTGTTCCTTGAGGACGTTGAGCTTGCCGCCGATCTTGTCGTTCTTCTCGTGGATGGTGACCGAGTAACCTTCCTGGGCGAGCGAGATGGCGGCGGAAAGTCCCCCGAGTCCGGCTCCGATGACGATGACTGATTTCTGGGCGGCGGGCATTGACGGCTCACTATGTCCGGCCTCGCCAGCTTTTCCAGCAGCGGATTCCGGAAAGTGTCGAATCCTTGACGGGCGGGGTTTCCGCCGCGATGCAGTGGAGGTCAGGATGGACTACGAAGCGTTGATTGAAGGCCAGAGGCGCTGTTTCGCGAGCGGGAAAACCCGTTCGCTGGAGTTCCGTCGGCAGGCGCTGGATCGGCTGGCCAGCGCCATCGAGGCTCATGAGTCGGCGATTCTAACAGCCCTGCACGAGGATCTCGGCAAGCCTTCGATCGATGCCTGGACGGCGGAGATCGGCCTGGTGCTCGGTGAAATCCGCCACGCTCGGAAGCATCTGGCCAAGTGGATGAAGCCGCGACGGGCGAAGGTCCCGGCTATGGCCTGGCCGGGAAAGGCCCAGGTCGGGCGCGAAGCCTGCGGGGTGGTGCTGATCCTCGGGCCCTGGAACTACCCGTTTCAGCTCTTGTTCTCGCCGCTCGTCGGCGCGATCGCCGGGGGCAACTGCGCAATACTTAAGCCCTCCGAGCTTTCCCCTCACACGACCGCCATCATCGCCAAGCTGATCCGCGAGACCTTTCCCGAGGACTTCATCGCGGTGGTCGAGGGGGAGAGGGAAGTCTCTGAGGCCCTGCTTGCGGAAAAGTTCGATCACATTTTCTTCACCGGCAGCACCTCGGTCGGTCGCTCCGTGATGACCGCTGCGGCGAAACATCTCACACCGGTGACGCTCGAACTCGGCGGGAAATGCCCGGCGATCGTCTGCGGGCTGCACGATCCGAAGTCGATCGAAACGGCGGCGCGACGCATCGCCTGGGGCAAGTTCATGAACGCCGGGCAGACCTGTGTGGCTCCCGATCACGTGTGGGTGGAGCGTTCGATCCACGATGCCTTCGTCGAAGCGGTCGGCCGGATCTCGCGGGAGTTCTTTCCTCCGGGCAGCGGGCATCTGATCAGCCAACGGCACTTCGAACGGGTGGTGAAATTTCTCGGCGATGGCCGGATCGCCTCAGGCGGCGGACACGATGCGGCCACCCTGTGGATCGAGCCGACGGTTCTAAGAGACGTCTCCCTGCAGGCCCCGGCGATGCAGGAGGAGATCTTCGGACCGGTGCTGCCGGTGATCGCCTTCGATTCCCTCGACACGGTGCTCTCGGAAATCCGCACGCGTCCGACTCCTCTGGCGGTGTATGGGTTTTCGAACGATGAAACCGTGAAGAGGAAGATCGTCGAGGAAACCCGATCCGGTGGCGTCTGCTTCAATGACACGGTGGTCCACATCACCGGCGACGACCTGCCGTTCGGCGGGGTGGGGGACAGCGGCATGGGGCGCTATCATGGCAAGGCGAGCTTCGATTGCTTCACGCATGAGCGCGTCGTCATGCGTCGCTCGCTGGCCTTCGATCCCGACTTCCGCTATCCGCCGCCGAAGATGTCGCTGGAGAAACTCAAGAAGCTGCTGAGGATTTTCGGCTGAACCGATGAGAGCCGCTGTCACTGCATTCGGGTTGTTCCTCGTCGGGCTTCTTTCCTCCTGCCAGACGCTGGAGTTCTACGGTCAGGGCATCCGCGGACAGGTGGAGATCTTCTCGAAGAGCCGTCGCATCGACCGGGTGCTGGCCGATCCATCTGTTAGACCGGCGGTGAAGAAGCAGCTCGTCGCGGTGCAGGGCATCCGGGAGTTCGCCAGCGATCACCTCACGCTGCCCGGCGAAAAGAGTTACGGCACCTATGCGGATCTCGGTCGACCCTATGTCACCTGGGTGCTCTATGCCGCGCCGGAGTTCTCGATGAAGCCGAAGACCTGGTGGTATCCGACGCTCGGGCGCCTCGACTACCGGGGCTATTTCCGGGAAAGCGACACCCGCGAACTGGCGGCCCGTCTCAAGGCGGAGGGCCTCGATGTCGAGGTCGGCGGCGTGGATGCCTACTCCACGCTCGGCTGGTTTCATGACCCGGTGCTGAACTGCTTTCTTTACGAATCCGACGTGGATCTGGCCGAACTCATTTTCCACGAGCTGACGCACCGCCGCCTGTTTCGCGATGGTGACACGGCCTTCAATGAAGGCCTGGCGACCGCGTTCGCCGAAGAAGGCGTGAGACGTTGGCTGCGCCATCAAGGGCGGCTCAAGGACCTCCATCGCTATGAGGAGCGCTTGGTGAAGCGCAAGCAGTTCTACCGGCAGATCGAGGTCACCCGTGGTGAGTTGGAAAAGCTCTATGGTAGCGGACGTCCCGAAAAGGAGATGCGCCGTGAAAAGGCAGCCACCCTGAAACAGCTCCAGGATCAGTTGCGAGAGCTGCGCCGTCGCTGGGGCGGTCATGGGCTCGAGTCCTGGCTCAAAGGAAATCTGAACAACGCCCACCTCGTCTCAGTCATCACCTATCAGGACCAGGGCCCGAGATTCCGCAAGCTGCTCAAGGACTGCGGCGGGGATCCGGAGGTGTTTTTCCAGAAGGCGAAGGTGCTGGGGAAGGGGGAGTGACGGGATGAGTGTATCGAGGACTCAAGTTATATCCGATGTCCGGATTGTTCGATTCATGCTTCAAGATGAGCTCAATTTCTTTCCGCCTCACTTCTGATTCTGATGCGTCGTTAGATTCCCAAAGAATATCCCGTCGAATCGTGAACGAGCGTCGTTCCTCTCGGGTGAAATCTTTTTCGATTAGCTTACTGGATGCACTGCCGAAGTAGTTAATCGAATCGGTTAAATCCATCCCAATGTAGATTTTCCCGTTTGGATAAGTGATTCGGTAGACGACTTTCATTTTCTTCTGCCTAACAGCGTTATCGACCGACCGATTGGTTCTTGGGGGTGTTCAGTGACCGGTTGGTGATCAGGTGCAAAGGCAACCCGGAAGTACGGAGGTTGAAGACCTTGGTCATACCGTGGGTTCTAACTCCCTCATGCTGGTAAGCCAAGCTGGAACTCAGTCTTTGGGATCATGAGAACCGGACCGCCAAACTGCCTGAGCCGCCAGCGCCTGAAGGAGGCTCAGTGACGGGAGCGCGAAGGCTTCTTGATATGGAGAAGGGGAATCCTTCCCCTTTTGCAGAAGCCCGGCGAATCGGGTGGCGGGTCCTCTGCAAAGGGCTTGCAAAGCCCTTCTCCGGATTGGCCTTTTAGACTTCCAGATCACGCCGGAGATAGCCTTCGATCAGAAACAAATGCTATGACAAACTGACAAACTATTAAGAAAGCCACTGATGGGCAAAGGGTTGCAGGTCATTGCTCCGACATCGGCCGATCTGCAAGTCGTTCCGTTCTGAGGGACTTTACCAGGCTTCGGAGAGGGCTGGCATTCCAACAAACCGGGTCGGCAGAAAGCCGCCGCACCCCCGCCCTTTGGACGGGAAGGGCCAAGGTCCAACCTCCACCGATCCCCAATACCCAATTCTTTTCAAAAACACTTCGAATACCCACCCGGTCCTTCCCGTCCACTTGGGATGGAAAAGATCCTGCGCTCATTGATTGGGGCGGTCGTGCTGATGACGACTGCCGTGTTTGCCGGTGAACCTGTCAATGACCTCGATCCGAGGGTGGCGGTGAAACTGATCTGCCAGAGGACCAATCAGATGCCGGAGCGGGTGGAGATCGCCTTCGTGGTGGATGGTTCGACGAAGAACCAGGATGGTTTTGAGACGAAGCATGTCCGCCGGGTGGCAGCGATCCACCCGGTTGTGAACGGGGGTGCCACAGTCCGGCGGCTGGTTTTTTATGACCTGTTCTGGAACGACAGCCTCGGCTGGTTCATGTGGGAGGTAAGAGCCGAGCGCGGTGGCGATGCGGTCTATCGCTGGAGCGAGCGAGGCGGAGAGACAGTGGTCCGCTAGGCCTTTCGGCTGGCGCTTGAGGACTTCTTCCCAGCACTGCTGGCCCGGACTTTTTTCGAGCGGTTTCCGGTGGGAGGTGTGCCAGCGTCGAATGTCTCCTTGGCATGCATCGTGATCGCTGCCAGGGCGGGGTGGCGCATCACGCCTTGCAAGGTGATCAGATAGCAGGGAAATCCGCATTTCACTGGAGCGCCCACCGGTCGCAGCGAATACCGAGTGATCGCCTCGTCCACCATGGATGCGGCGATCGGCGCGATGCCGAGACCATCGGAAGCGGCGATCTTCATCAGGGCGGCATCGTCAAATTCGGCGACGACGTGCGGGCGCGTGCCGCGGGCGTCGAACCAGCGGTCGATTTCATGTCTCCATGCGGTGCGTCCGGACGGCAGAAGCATCGGGGCACCACGGAGTGAGGCAGGGAAGTTTCCCTCCAGGGACTTCGCAAGGGTGGGCTCGGCGCAGAACACCACCGGAGTGGTGCCCAGCAGGTGGTTGAAGGCCTTCACGGGGAGCGTGGAGGGTGCGGCTTCATCGGACAGTACGAGGTCGAGTCTGCCACCGGCGAGGGAGCCGAGGAGTTCCTGGGCATGTCCTTCCACGCAGCAGAGGTGGAGGTTGGGAATGGCCTGGATGGCGGGACGGATCAGGCGCCAGGCGAGAAGCTTGGGAAGGGAATCGGTGATGCCGACATTGAGGCGCATCGGACGGTCGCCACCGCCGCCGCCCTGCAGGGAGCGCAGCATTTCGGAGCCGAGGGAGAAGATCTCCGAGGCGTAGTCCATGATGACCTTGCCTTGTGGCGTCAGTTTCAGGCCCCGTCCGCTGCGGTCGAAAAGCTGCTCGTCAAGCGACTGCTCAAGCGCCTTGACCTGGGTGCTGATGGTCGGTTGCGAAAGATGCATCCGAGCGGCCGCGGCGCGGAGGCTTCCAGCGCGTGCAACTTCCCAGAAAAGGCGCAGGTGGTGGTAGTTCAGAAAGGGCTCGTTCATCTGGATGGCAATTTGACTTTCTCGAAGTATAGCTTCCAAACATTGAAATTGTCAAAGTTGGATCTGCGGGCATGATAGCTGCGTCCGTCGCCCCCGGGCAGCATCTCCAATCCCTTTGATCCAATTTCTTGAATTGGAAGAAACAGGATCGGCGCTCTAGAGACTGCCAGACGAAATCACCCGACAGCTGATGATTCCCACTGCCATCACCATCCCCACGTTGGTTCAACTTGTCGCCATCACCGGAGGACGAGCCGATCCGGAGCGATTGGGGGCGATTCTGCATCAGAGGGCGCAATCGAACGACGAGCCCCTGGCCCAGTTGGTCTCGGTGGCTCCCGATGCGGGGTTCCGGGTGACGCCGATCCGCCAGAAGCTTTCCGAAGCGCTGTGGCACGCACGCGAGGACATGCCGCTGGCCCTGTGGTGTGCGCGGGAGTCGCGCTGGGTGGTGGTGACCTATGCGGGCTGGTTCAAGGTCAGGGTGACAGACGGCGACCATCCAACTCATCGGGTCAGTCTGAGCCGGCGGGAGCTGGTGGATTTATTGGGCCTCAATGGACCTGACGAGATGGTGGAAGCCGGGCTGGCCCAGCCTCTTTCGATCGCGGCCAGCGCGAGCATACCCGGCGATGCGGGTCATGGGCACGGCCATGGGGATCATGACTCCGTTTCACCCACCCGTCGATTCATGCGTCTTCTCAAGGGGGAGCGCCAGGAGATCGTGACCCTGTTGATCTTCTCCGTGATGTCGGGCGTGCTTTATCTGGCGGCTCCGCTGGCGGTGGATTCGGTGGTCAGCAACCTGGCCTTCGGCGGCCAATCGCAGCCCTACGTCCAGGCCATCATCGTGCTGGCCATTGCCCTTTTTGGAGCTCTGGGTCTGCAGGCGCTTGTCAGTGGATTCCAGTATTATCTTTCCGATATCATCCAGCGTCGCATCTTCGTGCGTACCGCCTCGGATCTGGCCTACCGTCTGCCACGGGTGCGGGCGGATGCCTTGGAGGGAGTCCACGCGCCAGAGTTGGTGAACCGCTTTTTTGATGTGGTGACGGCCCAGAAGAGCACGTCGATGTTGTTGCTGGATGGCATCAACCTGATCTTTGGCAGCCTGATCGGGATGCTGCTGCTGGCGCTGTATCATCCGCTGATGTTGTTGTTCGTGGTGGTGCTCCTGGCCTTGATCGTCCTGTGCCTCTGGCTGTTGGGAAAAGGGGCCGTCTCCACCAGCATCGCTGAGTCCCGGGTGAAGTATGATCTGGTGAACTGGTTCGAGCAGGTGGCGGCCTTTCCCTTCGCGTTCAAGGGGCCGGGTGGCTACAAGCTGGCCTCCGAGCGGTCCGACCATTTCGCCTCAAAGTATGTCCGGTGTCGCGCGGCCCATTTCAGGGTGGTGATGCGCCAGATCGTGGCCCTGCTGATCCTTTCCGTGGCGGCGGCGGCGATCCTCCTGGTGCTCGGGGGCTGGCTGGTGGTGAGCCAGCAGATCACTCTTGGTCAGTTGGTGGCATCCGAGTTGATCATGAGCAGCATCGTGGCAGCCATGGCCAAGATGGGGAAAAAGCTCGAAGCCTGGTATGACGCCATGGCGGCCATGGACAAGCTGGGGCATATCTTCGATCTCGAAACTGAGCGGGCGGGTGGAGAAAAGGGAGTCATCTCCGCTGAGGGTGCCGAAATCCGCGCGAGTGGCGTATCCTTCGGCTATCATGAGCCCCTTTTCGAGGACAAGTCGTTCGTCATTCTTCCCAGCAGCCGAGTCGCCATCGTCGGACCGCATGGCTCCGGAGCGAGTTCCCTACTCGACATCCTCTTCGGCCTCCGCACTCCCACGGCGGGTCACGTGAGCGTGGACGGGCTCGACCTCAGGAGCTGGCATCTCGAGTCCCTGCGCGAGCGGGTGATGCTGCTGCGGCGGGATGACATCGTCGATGGCACCGTGGTGGACAACCTGCGCATGGGGCGCGACGACGTGGGGCTGGACGAGATTCGAGACGCTTTGGATAAGGTCGGGCTGCTGGACGTTCTGCTGCGGCGTCCCGAAGGCATGAACCAGCACCTCACCGTCGGCGGCGCGCCGTTGAGTGGCAACCAGAGGACCCGGCTCCTGCTGGCGAGGGCGATCGTTCAGAACCCCAGGCTGCTGATGATCGATGAGCTTTTCGACAGCCTCGATCCGGAGTCCTTCAGCCTGCTTCAAACCGCCATCCTCGATCCCTGCCGCCCCTGGACGGTCATTCTCGCCACCCGCGATCATGATGTCACCCGGGTCTGTGACCAGATCATCCAGCTTGCCCCGTGTCATCTGAATGACGGAACCTCGTCCGAATCGGAGAAAGAACGCCTCAATCCATCGTCATGAAATCCCAGGAACCGACGACTGTCGTCCCGACCCTCCCCGCCATGGGGCTCGCGGGCTCCGCGAAGTTCACCCGCCTGTTCAGCCGCCTGCTGCTGATCGGCTTCATCGGGTTGATCATTGCCGTGCTGGTGCTGCCCTGGCGTCAGTTCGTCTCGGGAACCGGACGGGTGATCGCCTTTGACCCATTGGACCGCCGGATCAACGTCGAGGCCCAGGTTTCAGGACGGGTGAAGCGACTCAACGTGATGGAAGGCCAGCGTGTGAAGAAGGGCGACCTAATCATCGAGATCCAGGACAACGATCCGAACCTCATGATCAACCTGCGCGCCCAGCAGACCGCGATTTCAAGTCGTCGGGATTTCGCAATGGGCCGTGTGGAGTCCCTGGCGTCCCAGGTGGCGCAGCAGCAGCTCGCAAAGAACCAGGCGATCGCGGGGGCGGAGCAGCGGGTGGTGGCCGCCAAGATCTCGGCCGAGACCGCCCAGTTGAACTTCAGGCGGACCCGTGACCTGCATGAGAAGAAGCTGGAATCGCAGCGCAACCTGGAGCTGGCCACGCTTTCCAGGGATTCTACCGAGGCGGAGTTGAAATCCTCAGAAGCGAACCTGGAGCGGACCCGCAATGACTTCGACGCGTCGATCGCCTCCACCGAGGCCTCGAAGGGGACGGCCCTCGGCGAAGTGGCAGCCGCCGAACGTGATCTGGCAATGATCGGAATCCAGATCAGCCAGAACGAACGCCAGGTCGTGGAGGCTCCACGCGATGGCATTGTGCTCCAGGTGCCGGTGACGGATGGGACCTATCTCCGGCCGGGATCGCCGATCTGTGTCATCATTCCGGAAACCGACAGCCGCTTTGTGGAGATCCTCGTCGATGGAAATGACATGCCGCTGATCCAGTCGCGGAAGGTGGTCAACGGGGTCGCTACACCGGGCAGTCCGGTGCGGTTGGCCTTCGAGGGCTGGCCTGCGGTGCAGATGATCGGTTGGCCGCAGTTGGCGGTCGGAACCTTCGGCGGCGAGGTCGTGTTCGTGGACCCGGCGGACAACGGCAAGGGCAAGTTCCGCGTGGTGGTTGGGCCGGCACCGGACGTGGTGGATCGTGGCGATGGACCGGTGACCGTGGAATGGCCGGACCGGGATCATTGGCTGCGGCAGGGAGCCCGCGCGAATGGCTGGATCATGCTCAAGCAGGTTCCGCTTTGGTTTGAATTGTGGCGACAGATCAACGGCTTCCCGCCGATGCAGCCGGATGAGGATGCGAAACTTGACCCCTCCAAGAAATGAAACGGCTGCCGATCTTTTCCCTAACTGGTCCAGCGTGTCGCTGGGGCTGGTTGCTTGCGGCTTGCGTGGCCTTGGCAGCTTTCCCGGCGTCCGCCGCGCCGAAGCCGGTGGCCAAGGTCCAGTCACTGAGCTTGTCCGAGGTGCTGAGTTCGGTCCAGAGCCAGTATCCGCCGTATCTGGCGGCCCTGATCGAGCAGGACATCGCGAATGGCCGCGTCCGGCAGGCGGCGGGTGCCTTCGATCTCAACCTGAATGTCGGCGGCTCCTTCAACCTGGCGGGCTACTATGATGGCAACACCGGGTATGCCCTCCTCGAGCAGCCGCTGCCCTTCTGGGGCGGCAGCGTCTATGGGGGCTACCGGCTGAGCAGCGGTTTCCTGCCGAACTACAACAAGGATCGTACCAGCGTCGACGGCGAAGGGGTTCTGGGATTCAGGATTCCGCTGCTGCGGGATGGCACGATCGACCGCAGGCGTGCCGCCCTCTGGCAGGCGCAGATCGATCAGGAGTTGGCGGATCCGATCATTCTCAGGCAGTATCTGGATTTCATCCGTACGGCCACGGTCAGTTATTACCAGTGGACTGCCAGTGGCCAAAGGCTCTCCCTCACTGAGGAGTTGCTTCGCATCGCCAATGACCGCGACGGAGCCATTGCCGAACAGGTCAAGAACGGGGCCAGCGCGCCGATCATCCGGATCGACAACCAGCGCTTGATGGTCAGTCGTCAAATCGCCGTGGTGCAGGCAAAGCGGCGCTTCGAGGCGGCGACGATCGAGCTTTCACTGTTTCTCCGGACCCGCGACAAGGCGATGCCGGTGCTGGTGGACCGCGCCCGGGTGCCCTCCACATTCGGCACATTGCCGAAGGTTCACGATGCCCAGGTGCCAGCCGATTTGGCGCGGGCGCTGAACATGCGGCCCGAGCTGCGTCGCATCGACCTACTGGTGAAGCGCACGGAAATCGACCGGCGGTTGGCAAAGAACAACCTCCTTCCCAATCTGGATGTGGGCATCGAAGCCGGCCAGTTCTATGGCGACGGCCGCCCCAAGGATCTGGAGCGCAGCGAGGTCGAAGCCAAGGTGGAGCTGAAGGTGCCACTGGAACGGAACGAGGCGAAGGGGCGGATGGAAGTGGCGGATGCGACCCTGTCGCGTCTGGAGAATGATCGGCAGTTCGCACGGGATCGGATCACGGCTGATGTGCGCGACAGTTTCAGCGCCCTTGTGGCCGCCCACGAGGCACTGGAAATGACTCGAAAGAACGTCGAGTTGGCAGGACTGTTGGAGGAGGCCGAGAATGAGCGGCTGAAACAGGGAGCCACCGATCTTCTGGCCCTTCAGATCCGCGAGCAGGCCTCGTTCGATGCGCGGGTGCTGGAAGTGGATGCCCAGGCCGAACTCTTCCGTGCCTATGCCAACTACCGGGCGGCGATCGCGGCGGACGCGACCAGGAACCTGCCCACGCTTCCGACCCCGGCGGCCGTTCCGGTGGCCTTGCCGGTCAAACGCTGAAAGACGTCCTCAGGAAACGAGCGACCTGACATGGGCAAGCGCGGCGGCGGCGATGCCTTCGGGGTTGTAGCCGCCTTCGAGAACCGAGACGAGGCGGCCCCGGCAGTGCTTGACGGCTGCGGCAACGGCGCGTTCTGTTAGGGAGGCGAAGGTTTCATCGGTCCATTCGAGTCCGCCGACGGGATCGTCGCGGCGGGCGTCGAAGCCGCAGGAGATGAGGAGAAATTCGGGCTTGAAGGCGTCGAGGGCGGGAGTGATTTGGCCGTCCCAGGCCTTCAGGACGACAGAGCCATCGGAGCCGCCGACGAGCGGAATGTTGAGGGTGGTGCCCTCGCCTTTTCCGTGGCCGCGCTCGGTGGTGCAGCCGGAGTAGGGGTAGATGCCCTGCTCGTGGGTGGAGATGTAGAGCACGTCCGGATCCTCGAAGAAGATGTCCTGGGTGCCATTGCCGTGATGGACGTCCCAGTCGACGATGGCGATGCGCTGGACGCCGTGTTTTGACTGGAGGTAGCGGGCGGCGATAGCGACGTGGTTGAAGATGCAGAAGCCCATGCCTCGGGTGGCCGTGGCGTGGTGGCCGGGCGGGCGGACGGCGCAGAAGGCGCGGATGACCTCGCCGGAAAGTACTGCATCCACCGTATTCAGCACGGCGCCGGTGGCCTCAAGGGCGACGTCGTAGCTTTCGATGCAAATGTGGGTATCGCCGGTGCGGAGGGTGTCGCGAAAGGACTCGACGTCGTGATAGACCAGATTGTGGTAGTCGTGATCGTGGGCGAGGAGGATTTCCCTGACAAGGGCCCTGCGCCCGGCTAGGCGGAGGATTTCCGGCGGCAGGGTCTCGAGGGCGGCGCGCAGGACTTGGTAACGATGGGCGGATTCGGGGTGACCGGGGCCGGTGTCGTGGCGTTCGTAGGCGGCATCGTAGTGCACGCCGATGTGGTCTGAACTCATGGCGCGACGGGGTGGATTTTCTTGGCTGTTAGAAAATGCTTCCGCCAGCGCAGGAGTCGGTCGAGAGGGAGGTGGAAGACCTTTTCCTCGTCGATCGGCGAGGTGGTCTCGGTGCCACCCGCGGCTAGGAAAAGCGCGGCCATGCCGTGGTTGTCGGGCAGGACGGTGCCCCAGAGTTCCTTCAGTCCGCGTTCATGGGCGAGGACTGCGAGTTCGCCTAACAGAAACCCGGCAAGTCCGTTGCGGCGGGCTTTCTCATGAACCACGAAGGCGGCCTCGCCTGAGGTGCCGGATTCGTCCAGATAGTAGCGACCGATGGCGCGGATTTCCGGATGTCTGCCGGTGGTGAAGAGGGCAAGGGCGGGGTCGCGTGATTGATCGACCGAAGTCAGGCGTTTCGCGGCATCGACGGTCATCTCGTTCCGGTAGTGCCCATAGCGCATGCGAATGGTTTCCTCGTCATGGGAATCGAAGAAGGCCAGCAGCGCGGGGGTGTCTTCCGGTGTCAGGGGTCGGAGGATGAGGGGACCGGAGAGGAATTGGAGAGCGGTAATGAACATCGAACGTCGGACATTGAACTTCGAAGTGAGGGGAGAAAGGCGCAGTCAGAACATCGGTAACACTTTTGGTTCAGAACATCGGTAACACCGGTTGGGGTTAGGGTTACACTTTTGTTTCGGTTTGGCCAGCTTCAGCGCGGCCCGGCCGGGCCGCGCTGAAGCTCGAGGTTTCCGGGTCGAGGTGGCCAACGAGCAGCTCGGCGAACCACACTTCAATCAGGTCTTCCGGGCGCGGGCTCAGGCCCACCGACCATCCGCCCAGCGCCACGGACAGCCCGATTCTTTCCCCCTCGAAGTGGATCCAGCCGTTTCGATGCACCCGCCGGGTCATCATGTCCCCGTAGTCGATGTCATCGGGCGTCCCACCCCAGATCCGCGTGGAGTTCTCATAGACCTCCGCCGGTCGCTTCATTCCCAGGGCTTCGTGCGGGCGCTCATGGTTGTATTCGTCGCGCCACAGATCGAAGGCTGACTGGTCTCGCCCGATCCTGCCGCCTTGCAACTCGCGGCGGATATCCAGATGCATCCGCTCGTGCGCGCCGTTGTCCTGCGGGCATCCGGGGCGGCTCCTTTCCAGGCCAACCCCCAGCGCCAGCCACCACTCCGACAACCGGCTCAGCCCTAACAAGCCCTGGCTGCTGGCAAACGGCGGCCCGTTGCCGCTGCGGATCGCTCCGGGCAGGCCATGCCGCTCGAAGAGCCGTTCAAAGCAACTCCTCACGCTTTAGGTGCGCGAATCTTCCAGCAACCGCATCTCCAACAGCATCCGGCTGTGTTCATCGCGCACTGTCAGCGGCTCCACCCGCAAACCTTCACGGTCCTTCCACCAGCCCTTGAAATCCACCGTCCAGATCTCGTTGGCGGCTTGAGCTTTCCGGCCCAAGGCAAGGCGCCCGCCCGTTTCCCGACTCCGACGCTTGCGCGCCACGGTCAGTCCCGCCCTTTCCAAGACCCGCTTGAAGCTGCTCTCGCTGGGGATCTCCCCGCAGTGTTTCCGTCCGTACAAGTCACGGATCTTGCGCGGCCCCCAGTGCTGATGCGCCGTCTTGAGCCGGACAATCTCACACACTACCTCCTCGGAAAGCTCCGATGGATGACCACGCGGCCTCCGGCTCTCCTCCTCCATGCCTCCCAAGCCGCGTTCCAAGAAGCGCTGCTTCCACTTGTAGCCGGTTTTGGCGCTGATCCCATACTCCTGGCACAATTCCCGGAAGTTTGTCGTCTTCATCGATCTCAATGCGAATTCGGTTCTTTGGTCCATTTTTCGGGTCTCTTTCCATGGCATGGCGGGCGCTCCTTTCGTCGCGCCCACTCTGCCAGAGTGTTACCCATGTATTGAACCTGACCCGTTACCTATGTTCTGAACCTGGACCGAAAGGTGGGGAGAAATTCGAAACTCGAAATCCGAAATTCGAAACAGAAGAGGCCTCAGCTCTTTGCTCTAACTCCTCTTCCTGGCCACTTGCTCCTGATCACTGACCACTCTCTTCGAGGAAGACCCGGAGCGGGACGCGCCGGGGACGGACTGGAGCGGGACGCATCCAGCCACGCAATTCGGTGTTTCATTCAAAAATCGACAATCGTCAGTCATCAATCGTCAATGCAATGGGCGGAGTCTCTCGGGATGGATTGACGATTGAGGATTTCGGATTTTTGAATGGGAGAGGTTCCTGATCCTCGATCCTCCGCCTCTTCCTGGCCACTGGCTCCTGATCACTGGCCACTCTCTGCGAGGAAGACGCGGAGCAGGATGCGCCGGAGACGGACTGGAGCGGGACGCATCCAGCCACGGGGATTCCTGCTCCCTGGCCACTCGCTTCGAGCAACGTCCCAATTTGAATCCGGGCTTCCCGTGCCGCTTTGCAGTGTCTAGACTCTGGGTCAAGAAACCACCCATGGCCGCATCAATCAATGGAATCGGCACTCGCTTTTACGGGGCTGGATCTCCGAGAAGGGACGGAAGCACGGTTACGACCAAATGGTTTGCCGTGATTTTCATTCCTCTCATCCCTCTCTCGTCCTACAGGGTCATTCGAAACACCAAATCCGACAAACTGACATTCTTCGGACATTCGGCATCCTATGTCGTCCTCGAAAAGCTGCCGATCAACTGGGCTCAAGTCTTGCGGACCTATGCCTTTGCATTTTTCTACACGATCTGGATCGGCTTCGTGTGTGTGGGGGCGGGTTGGGCGGCAGACAACTGGCTGCCTCCCCTGTGGGCGAACATCCTTGCTCCGTTCGTTCTCGCAATCGTGCCGTTCATCCTGCTCGATGTGGTTCGCGCCATGGCAATGAAGCGCGTGAAGAACCAACAATCGGGTTGAGTTCGAGCGAGAAGGCACCGGTAGGGCATCAAACTGTCACGAATCGAATGCATGACCCAACATGGCCACATCGGACCGTGTTGGGTTCGAGCTTGTTCTTTGGGCTCCTGGGTCTTGCCTGTCTCAAGACCGGGCGTTCCGAGTCGGCGCTGTTCGGTGTCGGCCTTGGAGTGGTGATCGTCAGCCTCCTGCCATGGCTGGTGGTTTTAAGACGAAGGGTTTGGAAGAGGTCCTACCCGAAAGGGGGTGGCTGGATGACCTTGGTTTCCGTGCTTCTCTGGATGTCCGTGCTGATCGGTCCGTTCGTGACTGGAGCCTTCTGGGCATGGACTCAATTCGCAGGCACGAAGGATGGCATGGCACGGCTCAGTGACGCACTCGGAACGGTGGTCTTCGGAGTCGTTAGCTGTTCGGCTGCCTATGGCTTGGCGACCTTGGCACTCCTCATTCAAATCTGGCGTGATCAATGGCGCGCCAAGTTGACGGGAATGGCAGTTGCGTTTCTCTTTCTTTTGTTGGTTGCCTATCTGTTCGTGATCTCACCCAGTAAGCCAAAAGCAG
The DNA here is from genome assembly GCA_027487355.1 of Verrucomicrobiaceae bacterium. Taxonomy (GTDB): domain Bacteria; phylum Verrucomicrobiota; class Verrucomicrobiia; order Verrucomicrobiales; family Akkermansiaceae; genus Luteolibacter. Next base: position 756 of record JAIYDT010000002.1, on the reverse strand, counting down.
CTCAAGACGTGCCCGGGCAACCTGCTGCAGACCTCTTGAAGAACTGACCGGCGGCCACCTTCAAACCGTTCCGGCGTGGCAGTCCACGTGGCGGTTCGCCAGCTCTCATCCCCAGATAAACTCCATGGCAATCGTCGCAAAACTGAAGTCATCCGGCATTCACGTCATCGTCGTTGGGACGGGCTACGGCGCGTTTGAATCCGCTAGACCGGGCCGTATTCTCGGAGATCTGATTCCCAGCTACCAGAGCGGGCGACTCGGGATGGTTGCTGTCGCCACGAAGACGGGTGAAGTGGCCTGGTGCCCATCGAGCGAGATCGAGATCGTCGAGATTGATGGAGTGGCCATCAATGAAGTGCTTCAAGGATTCAGGTCGGCGGAGAGTGCGGCCGACCTTGGATATCCGGTCAGGACAGCCGAGGAGGTTCGTGGTCATCCTCAGTTTTCGGCCTTCATCGCGGACAATCCGGATCGTCAGTATCTGGTGGATGAACGGATCGAAGTCGAGTTCAGGGAGTGGCAATGTCGGAGGAATCTGGATTCAGAAGCACAGACGGAATGAGTCCAAAGGGAGGGGCCCGATGGCATGTCCGGCTGATGAGGAGCGCCTTGGCACCCAATCCTGGAGTTTTTCCTATGGAGCAGCGGACTCCGTCCGCTGAAGCCCATGACCCGCCAATGAAATGCGTCTTGGCACCACGCATTGGCATTCCATGGACACGGCGGATGGATTCCGCCGCTCCATATTGCCTCTGC
>JAIYDT010000069.1 GCA_027487355.1 Verrucomicrobiaceae bacterium | reverse complement strand
GCGGCGGGATCGTAGCTGGCGGCGAGTTTGTTGGACTCAGCCTCGAGTTCGGCCTTGATGGCTTCGAGGTCCTGTTTGAGTCCTTCGATCTTCCCCAGCACGACATTCACGTCCTGATGCTGCTGGTAAGCGCTTGAAGCCTTGCCGAAAGCGGAGGTGCCACGGGTGATCGAACCGAGACCGGCCTTTCGACCGAAGACGGCACCGAGGATGCCCCCGAGCACGGAGACGCCGGCATTGATCTGGGCGGTCTGGGCCTGGGCCTTTTCCTTGGAGAGTTGTCCTTCGGCGGTCTGCAGTTTGGACTCAACGGCGGAGATCTTCTTGGCGGCTGCGTCCTTCAACTTGTCGAGGGCGGCATCACGGGCCTCGCGCGCCTGAAGATTGAGTCGCTGACGGAAATCGGCTTCCAGTTCGCCGATGTTCGACCAGGCCTTGAGAGCGGGGCAGGAGAAAATCTCGGCGCGTTCATTCCGATAAAGCCATTCGGCGAAGTCCTTCTCGACCTGCTTGTAGTTGGCTCCGTTCATGGCGAAGCCGGGCAAGGGATCAAATCCGGCACCGGCCGCAGGTTCGCTGCCGAGAAGCTCCGGCTTGAGCGGCGGCGGGAGGTTGGTGTCCCAGGTGATGCCTTCCGGTGTGATCGGATTCACAAAGCGAACGGTGCGGCTGACCTCGGCGCTGGCCTTGGTGGAGCTGAAATGAACCGTGGCTACGCGAAGCAAGGTGGGGCGGTAAGCGACCTCGTTGGCGGAAGACGAAGGCTGTGCGAACTTCTCGATGACCCCGGCACCCACAACCGGACGTGCGCCCTTCGGCGTTTCCGCAGGAGCAATCCCGGGCATGGCCATCGGATTGTCGGGCGCGGCGACCGCCTGTTTCGCTCCGGCGGCGGAAAACTCCCCGCGCTTCGGGTCCATCAGCGACTTGATCTGACTGCGGGTCAGTGGACCTGTTAGATAACTCATTGCCCAGCGGACGTGGAACAGCACTGGCGAATCCTCGTGGACGTTGTTCATCAGGAACACCCGGTTGCCGAGCCCGGAGAGGAGCTTCTCCATCGAGGCGCGATCAAACTTCGCGTTCTGTGAACCGGCGGCACCTTCGAGCCCGTCGAGCACCCGGAGCTTGTCGCGCTCGGTTTGCAGGCGACCGAGGAACCAGGTGCCGATGTTGGACAGTGCCTTGTAATCGAGGTCCACCGGGTTCTGCGTGGCGAGAAGGCAGCCGATCCCGAAAGCGCGGCCCTGTTTCAAAAGCGTCATCAGCGGCTTCTTCGAGGGCGGGTTCGCGGTCGGTGGGAGGTAGCCGAAAATCTCGTCCATGTAGAGCAGCGCGCGCAGCGAGGTGGTGCCGTTCTGGGCGCGCATCCACGAGAGGGTCTGATTGAGCAGCAGGCTGACGAAGAACATCCGCTCGGCATCGGCGAGGTGGGCGATCGAGAAAATGGCGATGCGTGGCTTGCCTGCATCGGTGCGCAGCATCTTCGCGAGGTCGAGCGGCGTGCCTTCGAGCCAGGTCGCGAAGCCGGGGGAGGCGATGAGGTTGTTGAACTTCAGCGCGAGCGTCTGGCGGTTCTTCTGGGGCAGGAACGACTCGAGGTCGATGACGCCGACCTTGTCGAAGCCGGGCTTCTGGATTTTTGAAACGAGGGTCTCGAGGGTGAGCCCGCGCTCGTTCGACCACTCGTTCTTGAAGATCGAGGACAGCAGGATGGCTTCCGGACTCTGGATGGGATCGGCATCGACTCCGACGAGCGAGAGCAGTGAGGCGACCGTGCTTTCAATGCGCTCGCTGAAGAGTTCGCCATCATCAACGATCTCGAAGGGAGGTGCCTGCAACGAAGCGAGGATCGAGACCGGGATGCCGGCCTTGCTTCCCGGAGTGAAAATCGTGAGGTCAGTCTTCTCCCGGAGCTGGCGGATGCGCTCGCCTGACTGGCCCCAATCGGCTAAGCCGTTCTTCCATGTCTCAGCGGTCTTCGCGGCGAACTCGTCGGGGCTGATGCTCTTCTTGGCGGCATCGTCCTCATTGATCCACGGACGGAAATCCTCCGCACGCAGCTCGGGAAAGGTCAGCAGCAGGTTCGAGATATCGCCTTTCGGGTCGATCACGATGGCGGGGATGTTGTCCATCGCGGCTTCCTCCAGCATCGCGAGGCAGAGGCCGGTTTTTCCGGAGCCGGTCATGCCGAGCACCACGCCATGGGTGACCATGTCCTTGGAATCGTAAAGCACGAGGTCGTCATGGATCGACTTCGTCTCCAGATCGTATTCGCGACCGAGGTAGAACTGACCCAGCTTTTCGTAGTCTGCGGGAGTGATGCTCATGCGGTTCGATTAAGGACAAGGGATGGCGGTGGGGCCAGCGGGAACGTGATCAGGAAGGGAGGTTTTTGCTGCTGCTGCGCCATTCAAAAGACCAGCCATCGGATTCGGGCCTGGCGTTTGGAAAACGCCGCCACGGTTGGACGACGCTTGCCGGGGTGAGCGGAGGCGATACGGTCCGTGGCCGTGAAGCCTCCTGTTGCCGTTTCGCCGCCCAGAGCCTGGGCGGAGATCAATATAAGCGCCCTCCGTTACAACCTCCGCGTGGCGCGGGAGGCGGGTGGCTGTGCCGTGATGCCGGTGGTGAAGGCCGGGGCCTATGGGCACGGACTGGAGGAAATCGCACGAACGCTGGC
>JAIYDT010000496.1 GCA_027487355.1 Verrucomicrobiaceae bacterium | reverse complement strand
TTTCCGCCGATCCATTTCCCGAAGCGGCCTTCGTTTTCCGGGTTCACGTGCTTCAGCATCCGCGAGCACATCATCGGGGTGAGGGTCAGTGAAATCACCGCCGAGACGAGGATGGCGATGGCGAGGGTGATCGAGAATTCACGGAACAGCCGGCCGACCACATCGCCCATGAACAGCAGCGGGATCAGCACGGCGATCAACGAAACGGTTAGAGAGATGATCGTGAAGCCGATCTGCTTCGAGCCCTTGAGCGCGGCGGTCATCGGCGAATCGCCTTCTTCAATGTAGCGCGCGATGTTTTCGATCATCACGATGGCGTCATCGACCACGAAGCCGGTGGCGATGGTCAGGGCCATCAGCGTGAGGTTGTTCAGGCTGAAGCCGACGAGGTGCATCACCGCGAAGGTGCCGATCAGCGATAGGGGCACGGCGACGGCAGGAATGACCGTGGCGCGCCAGTTGCCGAGGAAGGCAAAGATCACCAGCACGACGAGACCGATGGCGATCAGCATTTCCACCTGCACGTCATGCACCGAGGCGCGGATGGTGGTGGTGCGATCTGTTAGAGGCGTGATGTCCACTCCACCCGGCAGGCCTTCGCTGAGTTTCGGCAGCAGGGCCTTCACGCTGTCGGCCACCTCGATGACATTGGCACCGGGCTGGCGTTGGATCTGGATGACTACGGCGGGGCGCTGGTTTGCCCAGGCAGCGAGCTTTTCATTTTCGGAACCGGCCACCACATCGGCGACGTCGGACACGCGGATCGGCGAGCCATTTCGCCAGGCCACCACCAGCGTGCGGTAGTCATCGGGGGAAAGCAGTTGATCGTTGGCATCAAGCGCACTCGAGCGCGTGGGTCCATCGAAGCCGCCCTTCGGCTGGCTGACGTTCGCGGCGACGATCGCGCTGCGGAGGTTCTCGGTGGTGAGGCCACGCGAAGCGAGGGCACCGGGATTGGCGCGGATCCGGATCGCAGGGCGCATGCCGCCGCTGAGGGTCACGAGGCCAACGCCGGAGAGCTGGGAAAGTTTTGGTACGAGGCGGGACTCGGCGAGGTCCTGGACGCGGGTCAGCGGCAGGCTTTCCGAAGACAGGGCCAGGGTGAGGATCGGGGCGTCGGCGGGGTTGACCTTGTTGTAGACCGGTGGGCTGGGGAGGTCGTTTGGGAGGAGATTCGTCGCGGCATTGATCGCGGCCTGCACTTGCTGCTCGGCCACATCGAGACTCATGCCGAGGTTGAAGCGCAAGGTGACCACCGAGGCGCCGCTGCTGCTCACGGAATACATCTGCGCTAGGCCCGGCATCTGGCCGAACTGCCGTTCGAGCGGCGCGGTGACCGAGGACACCATCACTTCGGGTCCGGCTCCGGGATAGAGCGTGGTGATCTGGATCGTCGGGTAATCGACCTCCGGCAGCGCGGAAACCGGCAGCAACCGATACGCGAAGAGCCCCGCGAGCATGAGGGCGACCATGATCAGCGTGGTCGCCACCGGTCGCTCGATGAACAGCCGGGAGGGATTCATTTCTCCTTCCGTGGGGGCTTGCCGCTCGGCGCGGCGGATTCGGCCTCGGGCTGGACGATTTCAATCTTCGCGCCATCGCGCAGGCGGTCGGTGCCGGCGGTGATGACCTGGTCGCCGGGCTGGAGGCCGTTGATCACGCGGGTCAGTTCACGGAAGGTTGGGCCGGCCTCGATCTTGCGGAAGGTCACGCTGGCATCGGGATTGGCGACGTAAACGAAGCGGCCGCGCGAGCTTTCCTGCACGGCCGAGGCGGGGACGACGCAGGACTTGGGAGAAACCGACACGCGGATGCGGACGTTCACGAACTGATTGGGGAAAAGGTTCCCGTCGGGGTTTGCGAACTGCGCGCGGAGCTTCAAGGTGCCGGAAGCGATGTCGATCTGGTTGTCGCTGGTCAGTAGCTTTCCGCTGGCGAGCACGGTCTTCTGATCGGCGGCCAGGGCTTCCACGGGCACCGGCGCCTTTGCATTGAGATCCACGATGAGCGCGGGCACCAGCTCCTGAGGCACCGAAAACATCAGCCCCATCGGGTCCATGCGCGTGATGGTCACCAGTCCGGCCGCATCCGAGGCGCGGATCTGGTTTCCGGGGTCCACCTGTCGCAGCCCGACCCGACCTGTTAGAGGCGCGGTGACTTTGGTGAACTCCAATCTCAGCTTCGCCGCCGCGATCGTGGCGGCATCGGCAGCGATGGCGGCCTCATACTGCGCGACCAGCGAGGCCTGGGCATCGACCTGCTGCTTCGCGATCGAGTCCTGCTTGAGGAGGGTTTCGTAGCGGTTGAGATCGGCCCGGGCATTTTGCAACAAGGCCTGATCTCGCGCTTCCTGGCCGGTCGCCTGATCGAGCTCGACCTGATACGGCCGGGGATCGATTTCCGCCAGCAGATCACCTTCCTTCACGGTACTGCCTTCGGTGAAATTCACCTTCATCAATTGCCCATCGACCCGGCTGCGGACGGTCACCACGTCGAGCGGGGTGAAGGTGCCGGAAACCGTGGACCACTCCTCGAAATCCATTTCCCGGACCTCGGCAACCGAAACCGCCGTGGGGCCCATTGCGCCGCGCGGCACCGGTCCGGTCGCTGCGGCCATGCTGCCCGCACTGCTTTGAAACCATTTCCATCCGCCGTAACCCGCTGCCAGCAAGACGATTGTCCAGATGACCGGTCTTAGGGGCGATGGGCGTTTCGGTGGAATTTCAGGTTCGGTCATGCGGGCTCCCCAACTAAGGCAGGATCGAAGCCTACCGCAAATCCGGAGTTGCCCGCACTTGCACACCCGCCGGGAGCCCGCGACACTGGGTCCATGTTCACGCCGAAGTGGAAGAAAGAGGCACTGCTCCTGGTCAAGGGGGCGCGCAAGTTCGTCAACTACAAGCGCGACCTGCTGAAGCCGGATCGCATTGCCGAAATCGAGTCCCGTCGCGACGATTTGCTGGCTGCCATCAAGTCAGGCGATCGCACCAAGGTGGACGAGGCCTCGAAGCAGATCCGCGCGACCTGTGAGAACTCGCTGCGTTCGGAAAAGCCGCCGGGTTGGTTCGAGGAGAACGTCGAGGTCATGTTCGTGGCCATCGTCATCGCCCTCGGGCTCCGAACCTATGTGCTTCAGCCCTTCCGCATCCCGACCGGTTCCATGCAGCCCACCTTGAATGGCATCATCGGCACACCACAGGCGGAAAAGGACTGGCCGTCGCTTCCGGTCCGCCTGATGGAAATGGCAACGCGTGGCCGAAGCTACGTGAAGGTGGTGAACGATAAGGACCGCCAGATGTTGCTCGGTCGGGATACTGAAGGCAATCTCATGACCGATCTTCGCGACCTCATGTGGTTGAAATACTTCAGCCGCTCGGAGCTCCATTTCGCCGATAAAACCACTCTCAGGCTACCGGCCCCGCCGAGCCAGATCAAGGAATTGGGTTTCGGCAAGGCACTGGAGATTGCGGCCAAGAACGGCGGCATTCTCCCTGCCGGCACGGTGCTCTGCGAGGGCACCATCGATGCTGGCGACCTCGTCCTGGTGGACCGAATTTCCTATCACTTCCGTCGTCCGATTCGTGGTGAGGTCTGGGTTTTCGACACACGCGGCATCCAGGGCACCAAGGGAAACGCCCCCAAGGGCAAGGGCGACAAGATCGCCGATCAGGAGGACGGCACGCACTACATCAAGCGCCTCGGCGCGGTGCCTGGCGATACCCTGGCGATTTCCCCGCCGAACATCCTCATCAACGGCAAGGTGGCCCGCGAACCTGGATTCGAGAACGTTTACAAACTCCCCCTCCACGGCCAACCGGGCGAGGTCGGCTACTCCTTCGCCAATCCCCGAGGTTCCGGCTATCCTCCGTTGCTGGTAAAACCCGGCGACTCCATCACCCTGAAATCCGTCGCGCCTCCCGGCATGCGCGAATACGCCGCACTCGGCGATAACAGCGGCAACTCGCTCGACTCCCGTTACTGGGGCAGCGTGAAGGAGTTCAACGTCGTCGGCCCCGCGCTCTTCTCCCTCTGGCCGATCAAGACCGGCCACTGGGGCTTCATCCGCTGATCGCCTCGATGTCCGTTGCCTCCGAGATCACGCGCAAGGCGAAGTCGAACCTCGCCTTCGCCCTCAGCATCCTGCCGAAGGAGCGGCGGGAGGACATGGTCGTGTTCTACGCCTTCTGCCGGGTGATCGATGATCTCGCCGATGATCTCGACGTCCCCGCCGAGAAACGCGCCGCAGCTCTTTCCGCTTGGAAACAGGGGCTCGAGGGTGGATTCGCTGCGCCGGATGAGTTCCAACGCGAGGTTGTCGAGCTCCGTGATCGATGCGCCATCCCCACCGGCTTGCTCACCGCGATCATCGACGGCTGCATGATGGACCTTCATCCGCAGCGCTTCGGCACCTGGGAGGAGCTATCCGGATACACCTGGAAAGTCGCCTGCGCAGTCGGTCTCGTGTCCGTCCGGCTCTTCGGCTGCAAGCATCCGGATTCGGAAAAATATGCCGTCGCCCTCGGCCACGCGCTCCAGCTCACCAACATCCTCCGCGACGTCGGCGAGGACCTTTCCAACAGCGTCCGCATTTACCTGCCGCTGGCCGATCTGGGACGTTTTCAATACACCGAGCGCGAACTCATCGGTCGGGTGCACGATGGTCGCTTCATGGCGATGATGGCCTATCAGGCCGGGCGCGCCGAGGCCTTCTTTCAGGAGGCGGAATCCTTGCTGCCTGCAAGCGATCGCGCCGCGCTCACCCCGGCGATCATCATGGCCGATACCTACCGCACCCTGCTGCAGCGGATGAAGGCGGACGGCTTCCGGGTCTTCGATCGGCGTTACAGCCTTTCCAAAGCGAGGAAACTTGCCATTCTCTCGAAGCACCTGATCGCGCGGAAACGCTCCGCCCGTGAATAAAGCCCGCACTTCCTACGTTCCATGCGCACCATGAACCGCCTTCTTTCCGCCGCCTCGATCGTCCTTGGCAGCCTCGTGCTCTCCTCCTGTTTCCCTCACGATCCCCGGATCGACGGCCCCGGCCCCTACGGCCCCTATGGCCAGATGCCGCCGCCCGGAAACCAGGACTTCGGCCCTTACGGAAGCAATCCTCCACCCGTCGATCCCTACGGAAATCCAGTTCAGCCAGACCCGCGACAAGGCATCCAGGACCCCAACGTCCCCCAGCCGCCGGTGACACCGCCGGTGACACCGCCGCCCACGCCGCCTGCACAGTATCCCGTCGCCCAGAAGACCAAGAACCCCAACGAGGTCATCAGCCCCTATCCGCCCTACAACGTCATCGACGTCTCCGGCTTCAAGAGCGGCCAGAAGGCGAAGGACCCTTCGAACAAGAAAATCTTCGTGGTGCCGTGAAGGCCTGACCTGCGAGACCTTTCTTGAAATGACTCAAGGCTTCCCAAGTCCCAGCGACTTGTTATGTCTTGAATCATGTCGAAAAGGAATTCCGCGTGGTGGTTGATCCTGATCAACGTCTCACTGCTGGTCCTCGTGTTCTGGGCCGGGCGGGCCACGGCACCGGGACGTTCATCGGCAGAGGAAACGGCTCCCCGCCGCACCCGATCGTTGGAACGATCGGCCTCGCGTGAATCCGCCAGGAAGTCCGGCCCCGGTGCGGGCGATCAGGCGATCACCTCGGCGATGCAGCTTCGCGATTTCTTCAAGAACAGCGGCGGCGACAACAGGATGGGCATGGCGCGAGCGGACGCTGCGTTGGCGAAAATGAATGCCGCAGAGCTATCCAGGCTAGTTCAAGATCTGGCAGCCGCCCAGGCTGGGAATCCCGGCTATAGCTTCATGCTTGAGATCGACACCGCCTGCTCACGCTGGGCAGAGGTCGATCCGGATGCCGCGTTGAGATTCGTCCTGTCCGCCAAGCAGGCCTCCTTTCGCAGCGCAGCGCTTGGAAGCCTCTTCGCAGGCATGGCGAAAAATGATCCTGCCCTCGCCCGGGCGAAGCTGGCCGAGATTGAGGATCCCTCCCTGCGTCGTTCCGCTCAGGCAAGCCTGCTTTCGGCTCTCGCCGTGGCCAGCCCGGACGACTGGGTGGCGGTCGTCAGGGCAGACCCCTCACTCGGCAACGAACACTCCCTCGGGTCCATTGCTTCGGAGTGGGCCATCGACGATCCCGCCAGGGCCGCCGAACGCCTTGCAAAACTGCCCGCCAGCATTCAGGCGAGTGGCGTGGCCTCGATTGCCAAGGTCTGGGCCGGAAAGGATGGTCCCGCCGCGCTCGCCTGGGCCCAATCGCTCACCGATCCGAATCAAAAAAAGCTGGCTCTCGCCGCCGTCGCAGGCGGCCTGGCGGCAAAGGACCAGGAGGCAGCGCTGGCTTCGCTTCAGTCCCTCGATCCCAAAACCCGGCGCACAGGCTTGGCCTCAGTCTTCGAAACCCTGGTGGACCTCGATTTCGATTCCGCACTGGAAAGAGCCTCCGCCCTTTCCGATCCCGATGAACGGACAGCTGCTCTCAACATCGTCTCAGGCGGCGACGGGGAGGATCCATTCGCCAGTTATGTCGCCCGCAGTCGGACTGCGGATCAGCTGACGAAGCTAATCGCCAAGGTGCCATCCGGTCCTGCGCGGGAGGGGCTTCTTTACCAACTGGGCAACCAGCTGGGTTCCAGTAAGGGCGGGGAAGTGGAATCCATGCTCGCCGGGTATCCGCCGGAGGACAGGCAAACCCTTCAGAAGGGGATTCTTAGGAGGCTTTCCGAAGAGGATCCATCGCGGGCACTCGAATTCTCTCAGTCCCTGCCTTCGGGACAGGTCGATCCTTACACCGAGCGTCAAATTCTCGGAAATCTTGCCCAAAAGGACCCAGATGCCGCGCTGAGGGCCGCGCTTGCCAGCACTTCCGAAGAGGCTAGAACGAAAGGCGTCTCCCATGTATTCGAGCAGCTGGCCCAGAGTGATCCGGAATCCGCCAGCCGCCGCCTGACATCGTTGCCGGCGGGCTCCGCCGAGCGCGAGGGGGCCCTTACGTCACTCACCTCCCAATGGGCGTCCCAAGACCCGGAAGCCGCCCGGGATTGGGTGGCGGGACTGAAGGGTGTGGACCAAAGCAGAGCTATCGATGCCCTTGTGCCTGCCATGGCGGACTCAAATCCCAAACTCGCGGCCGAGACTCTTGGAACCTACCTGAACTCCTCGCCAGTTGAAGTTTCCGATGCACTCAGCAGCGCGGCCGCCACCATCGTCAGTCGGTGGTCCCAGATCAATCCTCAGGCCACCGAGGCCTTTGTGGAGTCTCTTCCCGCAGGAAAAGCCCGCGACTCTGCTGTGTCCCAGATGAACCTGAACAAGCGACCCAGTGAGCATGAATAGGTCTTCGAATGGGAGGCCTGCATCGACAACGAGCAGCAACGCACCAGTCAGATGTCGGGCGTCATCCAGAATTGGAAGAACACCGATCCCGACAAGGCCCGCGCGGCGGTCAACCAGGCCAACCTGAGCCCCGAAGTCCGCGCGGGTTTGCTGGAACAAATCGAGTGAGCCGGATCACTTCTCCGGCTGCATCTTCTTTCGTGACTTTCGTGGTTCTTCATTTTCCTACCAGGGTTGATTGCAGGAACAGGCGCGCACGGCGGCCGGGAGGGCGGCGAAGGAACTGGATTTCATGATGGTGGATCGCGGTCGCGTTCGGACCTCGATGGCCCTTTCAGAAACACTCCGGATCGGGAGTCTCCGGAATTCTGAAAAAGTCTTCGCCTGCCAGGCCTGACTGCCATTCTTCATCCGATGCCGTTCGTTCCCAACTCCACCTATCAGGCACCCCTCTGGCTGCCGGGCGGGCACTTGCAAACCATCGTGCCTGCTCTGGCGAGAAAAGCTCCGCACGTCACGAAGCGGAAGGAACGGCTTGAACTGGCCGATGGCGATTTCCTCGATCTGGAGTGGTTCAATGAAGGCCGCTCCAGACTCGCCATCCTTTCCCACGGACTCGAGTCCAACACCGGAGCCTCCTACATCCAGGCTATGGCCGCCGCGCTCATCCGACGTGGCTGGGACGTGCTCGCCTGGAACTATCGCGGCTGCAGCGGGGAAATGAACCGCCTGCCTCGCTTCTACCACAGCGGAGCCAGCGAGGATCTGCATGCCGTGGTCCAGCACGCCCTCGCCATCCATCCCGCGACCGATCTCGACCTCATCGGCTACAGCCTCGGCGGCAACATGACGCTCAAGTATCTCGGCGAGCGCGACGATCACTCCCCTCGCCTGCACCGCGCCGTCACCTTCTCCGTGCCCTGTGATCTCGCGTGCTCCTCGAAGACCCTCGGCACGCCCTTCAACCGCTCGGTTTACATGAAGCGCTTCATCGACTCCCTCGCCGGGAAGATCCGCGCCAAGCAGCCTAGGTTTCCCGACCTGCTCGATCCCAGCGGGCTGAAAGGCGTCCGCACCTTCCGGCAGTTCGATGATCGCTACACCGCTCCGCTCCATGGCTTCCGTGACGCCGAGGACTACTGGGCATGTAGTAGCTCACGACAGTTCCTCTCCCGCATCCGCATCCCGGCGCTGCTCGTCAACGCCGCCAACGACCCCTTCCTCGGCCCCGGCTGCTTTCCCCGCGAGGAGGCCGAGGCCAGCAAGCACTTCCACCTCGAAATCCCCGCCACCGGGGGACATGTCGGCTTTCCGGGAGGTGACTGGATGGAGGCGCGGGCGATTGAGTTCCTTGATTCCCGTTTGACAGAAATCTTTCAAAAGCTAGATCTGATTCATGCAAACGACCTTGCGCATTGATGATCGACTTTACCGTGAGGCGAAGGCGGAGGCGGCGCGGGAAGGGGTCACCTTGACCCGGTTTCTTGAAGAGGGACTGAGGCTGCGTTTGGAGAAGAAGCTGACGACCA
>JAIYDT010000109.1 GCA_027487355.1 Verrucomicrobiaceae bacterium | reverse complement strand
GCGGCCGCTGCGGCGGCACGGGCGACGGTCGAATCCTGATTCGCGGGATTTGCCATTTACGATCCGGAGAGAACCTCCCACGCTTCTAACCACATGAGCGAAATTCAGGTCACGATCGCCGGCACCGGCAGCTACGTCCCCGAACGAATCCTCACCAATGCCGAGCTTTCGGAAATGGTGGACACGACCGACGAGTGGATCTTTTCCCGCACCGGCATCCGTGAGCGACGCATCGCGGCGGAGGGCGAGTTCACTTCGCACATGGCCACCAATGCCGCCCGCAAGGCGCTGGAGCAGGCCGGGATGGCGGCCGAGGACATCGAGCTGATCATCGTCGCGACCATCACGCCTGACACGCTCACGCCAGCAACCGCTTGTTACGTGCAGCGCAACCTCGGTGCCCACCGAGCGGTGGCCTTCGACATTTCCGCCGCCTGCTCCGGATTCCTCTACGCGATGAAAATCGCCAAGCGCCTCATTTCCGACGGGGCCTTCAAGAACGCGCTGATCATCGGCGCGGAGAAACTTTCCGCCTTCGTCAACTGGGAGGATCGCTCGACTTGTGTGCTCTTCGGCGACGGCGCGGGTGCGGCGGTGCTTCGTCAGGCCAAGCCCGGTGAAGGCGAGGTCATTGCCACTGAAATGGGCACCGACGGCAATCAGACGCACCTGCTCAACATCCCCGGCGGTGGCTCGGCCTGTCCGATCACAACCGACAACGCGGGCGACCATCTCTCGACGCTGGCCATGCTCGGCAAGGAAGTCTTCAAGCACGCCGTCACCCGCATGAAGGAAGCGGCGGAGAAAGTCATCGAGCGCGCCAATCTCAAGCCGGAGGACATCGCCTGCGTCATTCCGCATCAGGCGAACCTGCGGATCATCGATGCCATCGCGGATCGTCTGGCCGTGCCGAACGAGAGGGTCTTCGTGAATCTCGACAAGTACGGCAACACCTCCGCCGCGGCGGTGGCGATCGCATTGGATGAAGCGAACCGCACGGGAGCCTTCAATCGCGGTGATCACATCGTGCTCGTCGTCTTCGGAGCCGGCCTCACCTGGGCGGCGGCGGCGATCCGCTGGTGATCAATTTCCACCGAGCACGCGGACGCGGGATCTCGCGCTTTCCGGCGTGGTCTTCCACTCGATGAGCTTGCCCTGCTCGATCCGTCCCTCGATGAAAATGTTTCCGGCGGCGTGCAGTCGGAAGCGCGCGCTCCAGTCCTTCGGCCACGCGGGCGTGAGCAGCAGGGTTCCGTCGGGTCCCGGCTGCACGAGCATTTCCTGAAGCGTGTTCATCATGTTGCCCGGGCCATCGAAGTCCGGACACCAGTCGTGCGGCGAGCCGAGGTAGCCGGGAAAGCGCATGAAGGTTCCGGGTTGGTCGCTGCGGCCCATGCGGTTCTTCGCGCGCAGAACCACATCCTGACTCGCACCTTCGGCGAGACCGAGTCGCGCGGCGATGACGCCGGTCTGATACCAGCAGGCGTGGCCCGGATTCGGCATCCGCTTCCAGCCTTCGATGGCTTCGGCGATCGGGTGCTCGGAGCGTTGGAGCCCGTAAACACGGAATGGAAAAACGGAGTAGAGATCGGGTGATTCGTAGTTCGTGCGCTCGGGTTTGTAGGACTGGGCGTTGTCCGGGAGGGTGATGCCATCGACCGTGCGTTTCGGAATCGGTGGCAACTGCGAGGCGATTCGAGTCCACGAGTTCCGATCCTCTGCGGAGGTCTTCGTGGCGGGCAGTTTCAACAACCAATCGGTGACGGCATGCAGACCTGCGACCGATGGCATGTCGTTCACCACATCGGTCCAATAGGTTTCCACCGCATGGGTCGGCTCGATGCGGATCCTGCCATTCTCCTTCTTGAAGCGCGTGTCGTAGAACTTCAGCGCATCGTTGGCCCAGGGGATGAGCGTTTCCTTGAGGAATTTCTCATCGCCGGTGTGCTCGTAGTAGTCGGCCATCAGCGTGGTCAGTTCCAGGGCTTGCTGCCAGATGTGGCGGGTATAGCCTTCGGAGTATTCCTTCGCGCCCCAGCCGAAGTCGCCCATGCCCGGAAGGCCGGCGAGGTTCACGGTTTCCTGGAAATAGACGCCGTCCGCCTGGTAGTAGTGCTTTGAACGTGCCTTGAAGGTCTCCGACTTCGACACGTAGAAGTCGATGAACTTTCTAACAGGTTCGTTCCAGCCTTGAGCGAGCAGCGGTAGGTAGATGAAGCGCACGTTTTGCCACCAGTAGCTGCAACCATAGAAGCGGTAGTCGGGCGTGTGCGGGAAGGTCTTCGGATCGGTGGCGTAGTAGGCGATCTTGGGATCGACGGTGAAGATGCCTCCCTGGAAATGGGCCGGGGTTTCGGCGCGCACCTGCATCGCGTTGAGGAGTTTTGAAAGCACGTAGGCGCGGGTCACTGGCGAGGTGGTTTCCGTAGCGGGCGAGTTCCAGCGGGCGACCTCCTTGCCATCAAGATAGACAAGCGCCTCCTGTCGTTTGGCGGAGATGACACAGGCGACGTGACGCCACTCGCCGGCTTTCCAGGAGGCTGGGGCTTGGAGGGTTTGGTCGCCGAGGATGAGGCGCAGTCCAGCATGCGTGTCAAAGAGCAGGCCGTCCGCTCCCCCGGGTGTGATGGCGTCGAGGATGCGACCGCCGGGGACGTCGACGCTGATCCAGGCGGCGAAGGTGAAATCGCCGGCCGTGAGGTTGCGCTGCTGGTCGGCGGACAAGGGCACGGGGACCGGAGGCTTGGCGATCGGCGGTTCGTCGGGCTTGTTTCCGGCGTAGAGCCTGGTGATCTCGGCTGGGGCCAGGGCTTCGGTTTTTGTTAGATGGTCGCGGATGTTGCCGATCAGCTCGTTGCCGCCAGTCTGATCGCTGCCGAACCTCAAGGGATGATTCGCACGCGGCACCATCGGTTGGGCGGCTTCGTTCAGGAAAATCCAACTGCGCTGCCAATAGGCCTCCCACCATTTCGTCGTGCGTGCGCGGGATTCATCCGGAGTCACACTTGCGACCAGTTTGGCCTCCGCTTGTTTCTCCCAGGCGTCGGCGGTGGTGGTTTGCGAAACGTTCACCGCCGCTCGTAAATCGAAGCGGGTGAGAGCAGTTGGGGACTTCAGTTCGGTGGCGGTGGTGTTGGTCAAACCGCGTCCGGCAAGCAGCACGCCGGAGGTGCGATTTTCAAGGGGATCACGGAATGATTTCAGGGCATCGGTGAGGCCCTGCTGCTCGAACTGAACGGGAAGCGAGGAGTAAGCGTTGCGGTGATACCACATCAGACCTTTCGGATGGGCCTTGATCACATCGGCAGACTCCCAATCGTCGATGCCTTTCTGGATGCCGGTGCGGTAGTTCCAGGTGGAGGCGAGCTCGGGGCCGGTGATGGTGCGCTTTTCCTGCCGCCAGTTGTCGAGCGTCACGGTCATCAAGCGCGGGATCTCGCTGCTGCCGGTGAGGTGGAGAATGTCGGCGTCGCTGTCGATCCACAGTTGGAGATCGAGTTTCCTTCCCGGCGAACCTGCCGAGAGTTCGATGCGGCCGCCGCGCAGGATGAGCTTCTGCTCGATCGGCTCGTCCTTGCCGAAGGGGCTGGGGTCGAAGCCGATCTTCAGCTTGCCGAGCTTCAGCAGGCGGTGGAGCTCGCTGACCGCATCGTTGTGGGCGAGACCGAGTTGCAGGCCTTCCTTCGGATCGATCCAGACCGTGGCACCGGTGCTGCCATTTCCGAGCGGCAGGTTGTCAGCCTCGCCAGTTCCAGGCGTTTTCCAGATCACATCATAGCGGGAGATTTCCGTGAGGGGATCCCAGGCTTTCGCCGCGCGGACGAAGTGAGGAATCACGCAGAGGGCGAGAAGGAAAAGCGGTCGCATGACAAAAAGGGAAACCAGCAGAACGACCGGCCCGTCGGGTTCCTGTCATGGAGCGGGGTTCGCGGGTGGAAGATTCAAGACTTGAAGACCCAAGATCCAGGAAGGATTCCGCTAGCCCCGTCTTTCTTGAGTCTTGCAGTCCTGCGTCTTGAATCTTCTCCTCTGCCCATGTCTTTCCGTACGACCGCCGTTGAAACCGACCGGATGCCGCCGGGCATTCCCTACATCGTGGGAAATGAAGCGGCGGAGCGGTTCTCGTTCTATGGGATG
>JAIYDT010000300.1 GCA_027487355.1 Verrucomicrobiaceae bacterium | reverse complement strand
CGGCGAAGCCCACATCATGGCGGAGTCCACCCTCTGCTTCGATCCTTCCGATCCGTTCGCCAACGGCATCAGTTAGATATCATCCTCCATGTCCAAACACATCGTCATCCTCGGCGGCGGCATCATCGGACTTGCCACAGCCGATGCCTGCCTCAAGCGCGGTCACCGCGTCACCATCGTCGATCGCTCTCCCGAAAAGCGCGATGGCTGCTCCTTCGGCAACGCGGGCATGATCGTGCCGAGCCACTTCGTGCCGCTCGCCGCCCCAGGCATGGTTGCCCTCGGCTTCAAGTGGATGTGGAATCCTGAGTCGCCTTTTTACATCAAGCCTCGCCTCGACTTCGGGCTCGTTTCCTGGGGTCTGAAATTCATGGCCGCCGCGACCCACAAGCACGTCGATCAAGCGTCGCCGGTCCTGCGCGACCTCAATCTCGCCAGCCGTGCGATCTACGATGAACTCGCCGATTCCGGTGAGGATTTCGGCCTCGTGAAAAAGGGCCTGCTGATGCTCTGCAAGACCCAGCACGGACTCGATGACGAGGCCGCTGTTGCCGTCAAGTCCCGCAGCCTCGGAGTCCCGGCGGAGGTGTTCGATGCTGCTGGCACCGCGAAGCTCGATCCGACGATCACGATGGACGTCGCCGGTTCCGTCTGGTTTCCGAAAGACTGCCATCTCGATCCGAATCGACTCATCTCCGCCTACCAGCGCCGTATCCTTGAAGGCGGTGGCACCTTTCTCTGGAACACGAGCTTCGAAGGCTGGAAGCGTGAGGGAAACAAGCTCGTCGCGTTGAAAACCTCCGCCGGAGACATCGAGGGCGATGAGTTCGTCCTCTGCGCCGGAGCCTGGTCGGATGATCTCGTGAAGGACCTTGGCCTGCGCATCCCGATGCAGGCAGGAAAGGGTTACAGCCTGACACTTCAGAACCCGGTCGAGCTTCCCACCCTCTGTTCCGTCTTCACCGAGGCCCGAGTCGCGATCACTCCGATCAACGGTGCCCTTCGCGTTGGAGGCACCATGGAAATCAGCGGCAAGAAGGAACACATCGAACCGCGCCGCGTGCAAGGCATCCTCAAGGCACTGCCGAAGTATTTCCCGAGGTTCAAGGTCACCGACTTCGACGGCATCAAGCCTTGGCAGGGCTTCCGTCCGTGTTCGCCGGATGGAATGCCATATCTCGGTCGGACAAAGGCCGCCTCGAACCTCGTCGTCGCCACCGGCCACTCGATGATGGGCATCAGCCTCGGCCCCGTCAGCGGCGAACTCGCCGCCCAGATCGTCGATCACGAAAGCCCGTCGCACGATCTCACGATGCTCTCGCCGGACCGGTATGCGTGAGGGAGAAAAGAGGGGCACGGGCGGCTCGCCACTAAATGAAGGAACAATGGCGGGCAGGATCACTCCTTGATTCCCGGCCGTTGGTCCGCTAGCGTTCAGCATGGAAATCCGCTTTGACCTCACACCCTGCGAAGAAACGGGCGGCTATGTGGCCCGTTGGGATGATCCCGCTGGAGGTGGCATTTGCACGCAGGGCGACAGCTTCGCCGATCTGGAGATGATGCTCCGTGATGCAGTCGATGGTTATTTCGTCGATCAGGAGAAGCCCGACAGGATCAGACTTCATTTTGTCAGCGACCCAGAACTTGCTGTCGCATGAGGTTGCCGCGTGACGTCAACGGCGAGGAAGCCGTCAAGGCGCTGCTCCGTTTGGGATTTTCAGATCTTCGCCAAACTGGTTCCCACCGGATCATGCGTCGAGATGGAAAAACAGTGGTGGTTCCCATGCATCGTCCGATCAAACCTGGGACGCTCAAGGGACTGATCGAGCAATCCGGAGTGAGCTTGGATGAGTTTTTGGGAGAGCTTTAGAATCTGTAGGCTAGACCGCAATACGGGGGCGATTCAGAATTTTGTTGGATCGTTCCACTTGGAACGAGTTCCGGCTTTCACGATCAACTCCATTCAGGTAATGGAGTGGTTTGGAATTCAGAAATCTCTTCCATATCATGAAGATCACCCGTTCCCTTGTATTGAGATTTTGCGGCGCTCTTTGCGCCACGCAGATGCTTCTGGCGGAGCCGGAGAAGGCGAGAGAGGTGGATTCGTTGATACCGGTTGACGATCAAGCGAAGGAGCCCGAGAAGCCGGTTGAATTCAAGACCACTCTTGGATTCAAGGTGAAGCCATTTGATCAATGGCCTCGAAAGCTGATGTCTTCGCAGTGGCCGCCAATCGAGGCACCAACAACCTTCAATAGTCATTTTGAAAAGCCGGAAACCGTCTGGGAGGTCGATGGAGGCTATATCGGTTCATTCAACGGCGGTGAATTTGGGAGCGCGCTTTTCTATGCGGATCGAAATGGAAATCAGTGGACCCGAATCCTTGCAGAACCGGTGGAGCATTGTGTGCAGGTCAAGGGAGATCGCTTCCTGTTGTCCGGTGGGCTGGGTCATCTGGACACGGTCGCTGGAAAAGTCTTTTTCCTCGAACGGACGCCAGATGGCAAATGGAGCACTAAGAAAGTCCTCGAATCAGACTTCGGGATTCCCATGCTGATCGGTGAAAGCCGAACCAGGCGCTTTGGAGATGATCCTGAGGAACGCTTGTTCATCATCTCTTTCGGACCGGATGGTTTCAATAAAACTCTCCTCGGAATCGATGGGGCGGGAGCAGTTTATCCGCTTGGTGAAAAGGCTCCGGATGACAAGGAAAAGCCGAAAAGCGAGCCAGATCCCGAACCCGATAAAGCTCCTCCGAAGGGCAACTGAACTGAATCGCCACATTTTTATTGAGAAGGGGACTGCGTCCCCTTTGCAGAAGCCCGGCGATGCGATTTCCATGTCCTCTGCCAAGGGCTTGCAAAGCCCTTCTCCGCATAGGCCTTGGCTCGGAATTGCGGTGAGGCAGTCACCTGTTCACTCCCAGGCGGCGTGACCATCCAACCACCAAAGGCGTGTGAAGCTCTTCGATATCTCGCGTATCCTCAGCTTGTCGTCTGCAAGCCCCGCAGGGAACACCGACATCGAAGTGATCACAAGTTGGTTCTCGATCTCCCCACGGCTGTAGATCCTGACCATGTGATCGGAATCGAGCTTCCAGAAACCGATTTCCGCGAAACGCGGCAGGTCCAGCTCGTCAGCCCTCGCGGCCAGCTTTTGGTTCATCTCAGCAAGCGTCAAACCCTTCCCTCCATCCCCCAAACCCGCCACGAAGACGGGGAATGTCTTCTCTGTTAGAACCATTCTCCTCTCCGGTTCATCCGAAAAACTCTTCGACTTATCAATCGCTCCCATGGCAAGAAGAGTCTTCTTGGCGAGATCATGGTCCATTCCAACCTGCACTGAGACATCTTCGCGTCTGGGCCCTCGCTGCCTGACCCTGGAGGGTTCCCTGGCATCATCATCCGTTTTCATGTGCGCTCCGTTTGTCGCCCGCTTGGTTCCTGTCTGAGGATGCTGAAAGTGCCCCTGATTCCCCGATGTTCCAACCAGCGCAACGAGCGCGACCCCGACAAGAACCGTCGAGGTCATTCCAATGGTGGTTGGCGAGAGGTGCATGTGTCGTGGGCTGAGGTCAAAGGCGGCATCGTCGCACTGATCCGGCGAGGCTGATGTGCCAGGGGGCGGTTGATGTCGCTGGATTGTGCATTCGAAGAATCACCAAGT
>JAIYDT010000382.1 GCA_027487355.1 Verrucomicrobiaceae bacterium | reverse complement strand
TTGTAGCTGTGCTGCTGAAGGTAAAACAGGGCGAGCGGGGCGCGGTAGTTCTCATCCAGCCCAGCCAGCAACTCCAGCGCCCGCTGGCCGTCCATCTGGCGCTCGGGCTCCCCATTTTCCTCGGAAAGCCGCTCCGCCATGGCATCGACGGGCTCATCGGAGAAGCGCGAGGCCTTCCGGCGCTGCGAGAGGAACTCCCGGTGCAGGGTGGTGAAGAGCCAGGTCTTCGCCTTCGAGCGGTCGCGCAGCTGATCACCCTTTTCCGCCCAGCGGCAGAAGGTTTCCTGGACCAGGTCGCAGGCCCGGTGCGAATCGCGTGTCATCGACATCGCAAATCGGAACAAGGCCTGGTAATTGGCATCGACCAGTTGCTGGAATTCACTCATCAACGGAGGTGGGAGTCCTGCTCATTTGGGTTATTCCCGAAAAATTCAAGATCTGCGCAACGTCTCCGCGTCTAGACACTTTCACAAGGCTTTCATGATGAAACGTTTTTTCCCGCTCTTCCTCGCCGCCGTCCTGCCGGCCTCGGCCGATTTCCGCACGGAACACACCGACACCTCGCTGAAGGTGTTTGATGGCGACAAGCTCGTCACCGAGTACCGCACCAACTCCCGAGTCCCCTACCTCGATCCCCTGCTTTCCCCTGGTGGCGCCTGCCTGACCCGCCACTGGCCGATGCGTGAGGATGCCCCGAGCGAGGAAAAGGATCACCCGCATCATCGCGCGTTCTGGCTTTCCCATGGAGACGTCAACGGCTTCGATTTCTGGGCCTGGAAAGGCAAGGGCGATCCCAAGATCGAGCACAAGGGCTTCTCGGATCTGAAGGCAGGGGAAAGCTCCGCCTCGTTCACCGTCGATCTCTCCTGGACCGCCGGAGGTGCCACCCAGCTCCTCGAAAAGCGCACCTACTCCTTTCGAAAGACCGATGCCGATACCCTCGAGATCGAGGTTTCCAGCAAGCTCACCGCTGCCACGGCCGACGTGACTTTCGGCGACACCAAGGAGGGCTTTGTCGGCCTGCGCGTGGATCGCTCGCTCCGTCTCAAGGGACCTGAAGCCAAGGGTCACATCCTCAACAGCGAGGGCCTCACCGATGACGCCTGCTGGGGAAAGCGCTCCAACTGGGTCGCCTTCAACGGACCCGACGAGCGCGGTGAGCCCGCAGTGATCGCGATGATGGACCATCCGTCAAACCTCCGCCATCCCACCTGGTGGCACGCCCGCGACTACGGTCTGCTCGCCGCCAATCCCTTCGGCATCCACGACTTCGAGGAAAAGAAGGACAAGACCCTCGGCAACCAGCTCGTCAAGAAAGGCGAGAGCCTCACCTTCCGTTACCTTGTCGTCCTTCATCATGGCTCGGTGGATTCCGCCAAGCTCTCCGATCACTGGTCCACCTTCTCCAAGTAAAATCCCATGTCACTCAACCGCCGCCGCTTCCTGACCGCCTCCGCCCTCGCCGGCACCTGGTCCCTCCTCGCCCCCCACGCCCGCGCCCTCGGCGCGAACGATGAACTGCGCGTCTGCGTCATCGGCTTCAATGGCCGTGGGAAAGCCCACATCGAAGGCCTGCTCAAGGCCAAGGGAGCCCGCCTGGTGGCCCTCTGCGACATCGACCCCGATGTCCTCAACAAGCAGGCGGACGCGCTGGCCAAGAAGGGAACCACCGTCGCGAAGTACGACGACTATCGTAAAGTCTGCGAGGCGAAGGACATCGACGCCGTGGTGATCGCCACGCCGAACCACACCCATTGCCTCATCGCCATAACCGCCGCCGCCAACGGCAAGCATGTCTATGTCGAGAAGCCCGTTTCCCACAACGTCTGGGAAGGCCGCCGCCTCGCCGAAGCCCAGGAGAAGCACAAGGTCGTCATTTTCCACGGCTTCCAGCGCCGCTCGGAAACCTGCTGGGAAGAGGCCATCGACTGGATCAAGGCCGGCAACATCGGCAAGATGACCCTCGCCCGCGGCTTCTGTTACAAGCCCCGCCCCTCCATCGGAAAGGTGTCCGCCCCCATCTCCGCGCCGGCCGGAGCGAACTACGACCTCTGGTGCGGCCCCCGCGAGGTCGCCCCGATCCATCGTGAGAAATTCCACTACGATTGGCACTGGCAGAGCCCCTACGGCAACGGCGACCTCGGCAACCAGGGCCCCCACCAGCTCGACGTCTGCCGCTGGGCCCTCGGTGACCCCGGCCTTCCCAAGTCCGTCCTCTCCGTCGGCGGCCGCCTCGGCTACTCTGATGACGGCGATGTCGCCAACACCCAGATCGTCTGGCTCGACTACGACCCGGTCCCCGTCCTGTTCGAAGTCCGTGGACTGCCGAAGGCAAAACTCGATTACAAGGGCGGCGTCGATTCCTACAAGGGTGAGTCCATCGGCAACATCATCGAATGCGAAGGCGGCTGGCTCAGCGGCGGTCATGGCCCCACCTGCGAAGTCCGCGACAAGGACGGCAAGGTCCTGAAGTCCTTCAAGGGCAACCAGTCCCACATCCAGAACTGGGTCGATGCCGTCCACTCCGGAAAGCCCCGCAAGATCCACGGCGCGGAGTCCGGCCACCTTTCCGCCGCCCTCGCCCACATCGGCAACATTTCCTGGGACCTCGGCTCCAACTCACCGATCGACAAGATCCGCAGCGCTTTCCCGAAGGTCGCCACAGACGCCGTTGACCGCCTTGCCGCCCACCTCGATGCGAACGGCATCGACCTCGCCAAGACCCCGCTGAAACTCGGTGCCGCCCTCACCATCGACTCCAAGGCCGAAAAGTTCACCGGCCCCGGTGCCGAAAAGGCCAACGCTCTCCTGAAGGAAGACTATCGCAAGGGTTTCGAACTGCCGGGCTGATCACGGCTGTGGTTGCTGTAGCGTTCCGCCTTGGCGACAGGCGGAACGCTCGGCGGCGTCTCCCAGCGGCGCTTTTGTCTTGGAAAATCAGCAGGCGTTTCCCATCGCGGGCCTTAACCTTGCCATTAAGGTGGCGGGCCTTATGGAAATCACCCGACGCTTGTTGAAGAAGGCCCCCGCTCTTTGCAATCACCTCTGGCAGCACTGGCTCCGCCCGCTGGCGGTGTCCGCCGCCATCGTCCTGCCAGTGAAATCCGCATTGGCGGACCTCAACTGGGTGCCCACTGGCTCGATGAAGCCGACGATTCTTGAGGGCGACATGATCGTGGTCAACAAGCTCGCCTACGACCTGAAGTTCCCCTTCAGCCTGACCCGTTTGGCGCAATGGTCCGATCCGGAAAAGGGCGACGTCGTGGTCTTGTTTTCACCCGAGGACGGCATGCGCCTGGTGAAGCGTGTCGTCGCCGGACCGGGAGACACCCTCGCCATGAAGGGCGACGTGCTGATCCTCAATGGCAAGCCCTTGAACTACCGCGTGGAGAATGCGGAGTCCTTCAAGTCCGAGATTGACGAGGATCCCAGGCCGATCGTGGCGAAGGAGTCTCTCGGCGGAACGGATCACTGGGTGCTGGCCCTGCCTGGTCGCGCTGCCATGAGGGATTTCCCGGAAATGACGGTGCCGGAAGGCCTATACTTCGTCATGGGCGATTCCCGCGACAACAGCAAGGACTCCCGTTTCATCGGCTTCATCGAACGCAGGCAGATCGTCGGTCGCGCCGAAGGCATCGTGGTCTCCGCCAACCTGAAGCGCTTTTGCCTGCCGCGCTTCGCGCGCTTCTTCTCGAAACTCGATGGCTGATCGCGGGTCTCTTGGAGACGGCAGCCGGGAGAGAAAGTCGCTTGCAAACTCCGGCACTCGGGCGAAAGAACGTCATGCCTGATTCAGCCGCCGTCCGCGACCTCATCCTCCCCGCCTTTTTCGGCGATGCCCTCGCCCTCGGTCCGCACTGGATCTATGATGCGGACGAAATCGCCCGACTCTATCCGAATGGCGTGTCGAGCTACGATGTTCCTCGTAGCAACTACCACCCGGGCAAGCAGGCCGGCGATTTCACCCACTACGGCGACCAGACGCTGGTGCTGCTGGAGTCGATCACGAAGCGCGGAAAATTCGATCCCGCCGGGTGGAAGGAGGACTGGACAGCCTTCTGGAACGGCAGCCCTAACAGCTATCGCGATGGAGCCACCCGACGGACCTTGGAAAACTTTTCCGCAGGTCTGGAGATCCCCTCCGACAGCCATGATCTTGGCGGTGCCTCGCGGATCGCGGCACTTTTTGCGCTCGATTTCGAAGATGACGAGGCCGCTCTGCTCGCCGCCGCCGACCAAACCCAACTCACCCACGGCGACCCGCTGGTCACCGGTGCGGCGGAGTTTTTCATGATCGCCACGCGCCGGGTGCAGGAGGGCCTGTATTTCCCGGAGGCCTTTCAGGAGGCGGCAGAGCTTTCGTCGGCCCCTCCGGACCTCGCTCTCGCCTTCGAGGCCTCGGATTGGGAAACCGATCGTCTCAAGGAACTGGGCCTCGGCTGTGCGGTCGTGGGAGCGGCACTGATCACGATCGCTCTGGCCTTGAAATTCGAGCGCTCACCGACCGAGGCACTGATGGAAAACGCGCGTCTGGGAGGAGATTCCGCCGCGCGGGGAATCCTGCTTGGGTTGCTGCTCGGTGCCCGGCACGGTATTTCGGTTTTCCCGGCGGACTGGGTATCCGGACTGCGTGCTGAAGGCCGGATCAAGGCGCTTCTCGCCCAGATGGCTTAGTCCTGCGTGATTTCCGGGGGGTCCCGGCATCCGTCGTGCTTGCCAGCGGGAGCAGGGTGGGATTCCCTGCGCTCCCCGAATATGGCTGAAGGACTTGCGATCATGACCTCCGGTGGCGATGCCGCCGGAATGAACCCTGCGATCAAATGCTGCGTCGAGTACGCCGCATCCAAGGGCTACAAGCCCTACCTCGTCTATGACGGCCTGCGCGGCCTGATCGACGACAAGATCGTCGAGGCCAATCGCGAACTCGTTTCCGGCATCCTCCATCGCGGTGGCACCGTCCTGCGCTCCTCCCGCTCCACCCGCTTCTTCGACATCCAGTTCCGCCAGCAGGCCTACGACAACCTGAAGCGTCGCGGCATCGGGAAACTCATCGTCATCGGTGGCGACGGCTCGTTCCGGGCCCTGAATCAGTTCTACTCCGACTTCGGCGTGCCCTTCGCCGGCATCCCCGCCACCATCGACAACGACATCGCCGGCACCGACTACTGCCTCGGCGTTGACACCGCGCTCAACATGATCCGCCAGTCGGTGGACTCCATCCGCGACACCGCCAGCTCGTTTTCCCGCGCCTTCGTCATCGAGGTCATGGGCCGCCACTGTGGCTACCTCGCCCTCACCAGCGCCCTTTCCTGCGGCGCGGAAATCTGTCTCGTCCCCGAACTGGAGTACGACCTCAACTCGATCGGTGCCCGCCTCAAGCATGAGATCCGCAATGAAGGCCGCGGCTACATCATCGCCATTGTGGCGGAAGGCGTGAAAATGTCCGAATACCTCACCCGCTGGATCAAGGACTCCCTCGACATGGACGCGCGCCTCACCGTCCTCGGCCACGTCCAGCGCGGCGGTTCGCCCACCGTTCAGGACCGCATCATGGCGTATAAATTCTCCGTCGCCGCCGTCGAGGCGCTCGATGCCGGGGAAACCAACGCCATCATGGTCTATCGCGATGGCTCTTACGGCCACCTGCCGATCCAGGCCGTGGCCGATGCGAAGTATCACATCGACCCAGCCTTGCTGAAACTCGGCGCACCTCTAGGCCGCTGAGCGCTTAGCCTTTGGCACCGCGCATCACGAAGGCGATGATCCAGAGGATCAGGAAGATCACGAACAGGATCTTCGCAAATCCGATGGCGGTGCCCGCCAGGCCGCCGAAGCCGAGCACCCCGGCAATGATGGCAATGACGAGGAAAACAAGGGTCCAGTGGAGCATGGGAGTGTTGGTTTGAGTTCGGGCCGATCCGCAGCATTGCGAGGGCCCAGCGCGACTGATCGGCCTCCGAAACGGACTTGTCCACGGACTTCCCCATATCGGGCAAATCGCTCCCGGATCGTGCAATTCCCTGCCAGGCTTTCGTGCAGGAAAACCAGTGTTGACACCCGCCCTTCCGGACACTACCCAGATGCCCCCGAGCGGATCGGGCGGAGTAGCCAAGTGGTAAGGCAATGGTTTGCAAAACCGTCATTCGAGGGTTCGATTCCCTCCTCCGCCTCCAGCTCAGATGCCGTAAACGCCTTGAGAATTAAGGGTTTGCGGCTTTTTTGTGCCCCGATTGCGTTCGCTCAGAATGCGCCGAAATGCGCCCGATTGCCACGACAACGGGCAATAAAAGGGCAACGGTTTTCAAGCGGTCCACGACCGATGCCAGGCAGGTGCAAGGCCAGCCGCAGGAGGGAAAGGCCAGCCGCTCCGGCTACGGGTTGCGGCGAAAGTGGCCTTTTTGGGGTTTTCCTCCCCAACATTCCACCGCCCTACGCTATGCCCGCCGCCTTATCCCCCTCTCGCAAGGGCAACTCTCCCCCCTGCTAATATCAGAAGAGAGAACCCCCAAAAGGCCACGAATCAAGATCCTGCAAGGGTTCCCCGATGGCCTTTCTCTCGGGTGAAAGGCCTTCCCCTCGGGCGGTCTGTCACTTCCGGGAGCGATCCGGAGCCGGGCAGGGGCCGGAAGTGCAATAGCCGGGGCCAATGGCACTCGGGAACGGTGCCAAAGAAAAGCGGACCGGGCCGCGCTCGTTTTGGCTGTCAGTTCCAAGACCCACCTCGGGGCCAGGCGGGAGAAAGGATTCCTTACCCCCCCGGGGGCAGGGGCAAGGGAAAGAGCGGGGCACTTTCCCCTTCCAAGGGGCAAAGGGCACCGGGTTTTTTCACCGTGCCAGCCGTTGAAATGCACGGAGTAGGAGGCACTAAGTGAAGGGCTCCGGCCTAAAAGATTCCTTTTTGCGATTGGCCCCGAGAGTTGTCATTCAGGGGAGGCACTGGCCTTTTGGGGCTCGCCCCCCCCGCTCCGATGCAAGGGGGACAGGGGGAAGCCTCAGGCGGGCGCGAAGCAGTCACAGGAAGGTGATGGGATACTTTGCACCCGCAGACAACTCACGACGGCCGAACTCGAAAACGCGGTGTTGTGAGTCGATCAAATGCCGCCCCTTGAGCTTCTTGAGACGCCACCCGAGGGCCTTCTTGGGCTCTTTGGCGAATCCAACAATCACGTCGAGCTGCCCCTCCACTTCGGCCCGATCCAAGATATCTGCCGTTGTCAGCGTTGGCGGGAACTCACGGCTTGCCTCTCCGACTAACAGACCAATCACAAGCACCAGGGCACGGCTTGCTTCATCGCCTCCAACATCGGCCTTTCTCGGGGCGAATGGATTCGGGAACCCGTAGCTCGTAACGATGCCGCCAATGAGGGCAGACCACTCTTCAAACGATGCGCGGCGGTTCTCCTTCATCATGGGCATGCCAGCGTCTCGCCAGCTACGCACAAGCACCCACAGGGCCGCGAGCGACCGGGCGCGAGTCGAAGGAGAGAAGAGCCAGCCGGGAGTGATCTCGCGCTTGAAGGTTCGCGTCGCAGCTTCACCGGGCTCGAAAAGATCAATCACCAGGGCGCGGCGGTCGAGGTCTTCACTGATGGCGAGCCCGTTGCCCGTTGCCCATACTTGCGTCACCTTGGGAACCGTGGCCAAGCGTTGCGAGTGCATGAGGCGGCACTCATGGACGGGACTTGTGACGAAACGATTGAGGGCCTGCGAGTGAATGCTCTTGCAGTCATCCAAGACGAGGAAGGGCTTTCGGGCAATGGCAGCGGAATCGAGCACCTTTTCAAACTCCGCTTCTGTCTCAGGCTTCCCTGACTCGGGAGGCGGGCCATGCACCGGGGCGAGCGCAAGCCGCATGAGGAGGCTTTTGCCGGAGCCCGGTTGGTTCGCATTGAAAACGATCATCGGGCGGGGCGTGCCTTCATCGAAGAGCGCGTGGCAATAGACGCCAACCATGGCCGCGAGTTGAGCGGCAAAGCTCCGCCGCTTGTGCGGCTGGGATTCGCCCTCGGGATCAAACGGGAAATCTTTCAAGAGTTCATCCCATAGCACCCGCCCCGCCTCCTTTTCGGTCATGTCTTCCGCGAAGGGGATGCGGTTGAGAGTAAAGAGCCCCGTGGTGGAGTTGAAGCCCTCGGGGGCGAGTTCCACCGTGCGCGTGTCGCCCTCGCCCTTCCACGCGGGCAAGCGGACCTCAGAGACGCCCTTCAGCTCGCGGAGATGGTCGCGGAATTGGTCCGCAGCGAGGATCTTACCTGCCAGGTCTTTCCCGATGGACTCCACCGCAGGCGTGTCTTTCGTCGGGCGCGAGAATGCCAGGTAGCTTTCCACCCATGAGGGGAACCGTTCCGCAGTCATCCCGGCAATGCGTCCGGATTCGTCCACCGTTGAAAGAGTTTCCCCAAAGCGGAAGAGCGGGGCGGCATGCAGGACCATCCCCACCGTGCGAGCCAAGGCAGAAATCGGTTGAGCGAGGGACACAATCGGAAGGCGGCCCCCATCGCCCGGGGCGGGCGTGTCAGTGGCCGCAGCGACCGCGACAAAGTTCCGCAGAATCTCAGCCGGGCCGGAGTCGCCAGAGGAGGAAGGTTGTTGAGAGGAAGACACGGGAAAGGGTCAGGAACGAAGATCGAGGATCGGAACGGTAGTCGCCCGAGGATTGAGCCAGAGGAGGCGTTGAAGGCGCGGGGAGGGATAGGCCGTCACCTTCCCATCCTTCCCCCGGGAGCCATGGCGGAGCGTGCCAGGAAGGCGGGTCAGGCGTACCGCGGTCATGGCCGCAGCATCGGCACCGAGGGGGCAAAGAATCGGCACAAGCTCGTCACGCATGGCGTCCCACTCTTCCTTGCAACTGGCATTCACGCGGCACAGGGCATGGATCGAGCGACCGCCCGAGGTGTAAACCGCCACGATGGGAAGCGGGAGCTGCACCAGGGCGCGGAGCCACAGCTCCGGCGGGGCCTCATCCGACTCAAGCACCATGAACCGCCAAGCGGTCACAACGGCCCCATGACGCCTTCCCATTTTCGGGGAACCGTCATCGGCCCGGTTGTTAGGGTTTGCCGCCCATCGGCCCGTGACAGGTTGAGCGAGAAACCACACGCCAAGCGGGCCACCCATCGGCAGAGGCGAGGGCACAGCAGCGGCTCCGGGGGTCTCGCCAAGGCGGAAGGAACCCCCGGCGGATTCCCACAGGAAATCCCCCTGTGAGAATTCTTTCACGAACAGCAGGACACGCTCCCCCGGCGCATAGAGGGAAGCCAGGACATGCACCGCCGTCTCGATTCCTTGAGCCGCTGGAATGGCCACAGGCGAACGAGAGGCAAGCCAGGCCTCAGTGATCGGGAAAGGCACACGGGCCGCGAAGCTCGCGAGTTTGGCGGGGTCATACCGTGGTCGCTTCACTCGCTTGGGCGCAACGGGCAGCGGGGGCACGTTGCCAAGGACCGGAGGCCGGGCCGGGCCGCTCGATCCGTGAGCTTCCGCCTTCCCGATCATGCTCCGCAGCTTCGCGTTGAACTCATCGACGATGACCGCGCATGAGGCATGCAGACAGAAGAAAGTGGGAGCCCCTTCCAGTAGAACCCGGAAGTCACGTCGCCCGTTCGCCCCGGTATGCAGGTGACGCCCGGGACACGGAGCGAATCCGTTTTCATCCGGGGCCTCTCCCAAGAGTTCCGCCGCGATGGCGCGGCGTATCGCAAGGTCTTCACTCATGAGAACAACCTCCGGCCATTCTTGATCATCGCCCGCTTGACGGCCGGGCGGAGCTTTTCCACCTCATCACGGATGTGACTCGGAAATGCCTCATAACCCTTCAGGATTTTCGTAATCTCCCGACTCAGCCCTCGGGCATTGGAGAACGGACAATCACAGCTCAATCGAAGAGACGAGCGGATGTAATCGACTCGCCCCCGACGTGGATATTTCGCCCGATCAAGCATGCCCTCCAACTCCACCACGTAGGCTATCGCCTGCATTGAAAGCGGCGGAACTTTCCCCGTTTCGCGAGTTGGGGGGGCGGTGAACAGCTCAAATTGATCTTCCATGATTTCGGAAAGGTCAGGGGTTTGCCCGTTGGCTGTTGGCTTCAATGAAACTTTCCAAGGCTTGAGGCCTCAGCCGCACAGCTCTGCCGATGCGCACGAACTCAATCGCCTTACGGGCAATCAATTCGTCGAGCGTCCGTAGGGAAATCGCCAGCCTTTCAGCGGCCTCTTGACGGGTTAGCAACATGGCACAAGGGAGTTAGTGGTTGCTTCCGTCGGCGGCCATCGTGGCGGATTGATCCAAGGCACGGCGCACTTCAGCGGCATCGAAGAACACCAAGCGGCCGCAGCGGAGATGCGGAATAAGTCCCTTGGCCTGCATGCGGCGGAGCCACCGCAGCGACGGGCGGCTCGCGACATTGGGGAAAACTGCTTTCAGCAGCTCATCGGCATTCAGCAACCCGGCGGGGGTTTGCTCGTCATCTGGTTTGGGAATCTTGGCCATACAAGGGGGGGCGGTGTCAAACGGTGCCACGCGCGGCCTCGTAAGTTCCTTATTGTGAAAGGAGATGCTTTTTTGTGACGCAACGAAACATACGCATGCTATGCGTATTGCCGCCATGAGGATTTCCGTCCACACACATCCCGCAAGACCACCAGAGGGATTCATCCAACTTGGGGAGTGGGACACCGACGGCAAAATGCCTATGGGAGTGATTCCAGACTCTAAGGGCCTCTGCCAATGGGTAGCCGTTTCCCTATCGAGGGGATTCGAGCGCGCGCCAGTGATTGCCCCTTTGCACGAGAAAGATGCGAAGTCCGCTCAAAATCGTTGGCTCATGTGCCCAAAAGGGAAAAAGGGCCAATACGCGGCGGCAATTGGCGTCTCAAAACGAACTTGGGAAGGTTGGGAGCAAGGGCGGCCCATGCCATTCTTCAGGGCCTCACTTCTAGCGATCCTTTGGGAGCAGGAAGCAAAGGAAGACACGGTCCGCGCGCGGCAAAGCTACCGCGATTGATTGCTAGCCCTCAGATTTCCCCCACGGCCCGGGAAGGATCTTCCCCGCTTGTGGAACCTCGGGCTCGATAGAGGGCGGAAGATCCAGCTTCGCGCCATAGAGCGGAAGCTGGCGGGCGAGGATTGCGAGAATGACGTTGCCGGGATGGACTCCGACTTGCTGGGCCAAAACTTCCACGCAATCGAGCACCGTGGCCTTCATGGGAATCGCAACCTTCACCAGGGCGCGAGAGTTCATCATTCCGGGGCGGATGGCGTCGAAACCCTTCCAATACTCCGGCCATGCCTCCACGAAGCGCGGGCTTGGCTGGAATGGCGGCACCAAGCCTTCACAGGCCAGCGCGACAATCGTTTGCTCAACATCTATCCCAAAGCGGTTCACAGCCTCCACACAGGCGCGAGGGAGCCAGACCACGGCTTCCACGCGGGGAATCTGAATCGGCGGCAACGAACGCCTTTCGATTTGTTGGGGATGGCTCATCGGGCTTTGCTCTTGGGGATAGCTTGCGGCGTGGCGGCTTGAGTCGCTTCCTCGCTTATGTCGATTGCCACCACGTTGGCGGGGCCATCGGTCGGGCGGATACTCCAAAGCCTTTCCGCGTCCCGCTTCTTGATCAGTTTCCGATAGTGCGCGTGGATCATGGCGACGGAGGTTCCGGCCTGCTTGGCAGTCTCATCAATCGAGCCGTGCGTTTCGTAGTGGCAGGAAATGAAGGTCTTTCGCAGGGCGTTCGCGGGCCATTGGCCAACGTCCCACCCGGCGGCGGCACGGGCATCTTGAAGGCGGCGAGTGTATTCGTCGAAGTCGCGGAAGTCGGCAATCTTGCCTCGCTTCTTGGCCAGCGGGCGGAGCCATTCCAAGGCGTTCGCCGGGATCGTGACATGTCGGGCGTGTCCCTCGCGCTTTCCCTGCTCTGCGGAGATTTCAAGCGTCCCATCCTCCCAATCCACAGCGGACCAATCGAGGCGGAACAACTCGCGATTGCGAATGCCACAGAAGGCCATGAGGACTTGAGCCGGGAGCGTTGCGGCCGGGCTCGCCAGCAGCAGCTTCTCCACCTCCTCAGGCGTGAGAATCACGGCCCGCTTGCGGCGGGACTTCGGGGCACTGGTCGCAGTCACAGGGTTTACGGCGATGTTTCCGGCCCGGACGGCGTAGGAAAACAGGTTCCCAAGCACCCGGCGGAAATTGATTTTCGACTGCGGGGCAAGCGGGAGGTCATTCAGCCAGGCGGCAACGGCGTTGCGGTCAATTCCACCGATGGGCTTCTCCCCAAAAGTGATCTCGAAACGGGCGATCCGATTCTTGAGGTCTGCAAGATGGACCTCAGAAAGCCCCTCCCGTTCCTTTTCATCGAGGAACCGCTTCACCACGGAGGAAAGCGGCGTCGCGTCATGCTTGGCCATCGCCTCCAGGTGTTGAACGTAGAACGCCACAGCATCGGCCAAGGTCTTTCCGAACGGCAGAAGGGCCTTGTGCGCCCGTGCGGCTTCCGTGAGCAAAGCCTCATCCGTAGCAAGGGCGCGGTCGCTCTTGGCCACGGCCGCAACGCGGGCAGTTTCATCCTCAATGAACTTGTCGCGCTCCGTGGCTTCATCGTGCCGATAAAACTTCCGGCTCCGCTTGCCCCCCAACCGGGTTTCCACGATCCAGCGATACCCGGCCTTCCGTTGGGAATGCTTCTTGGGAAGCTCCCGACATTTCACCGGGTCGCTTGCCTTGGTTCGTTTCTTCGCGGGTTCCTGCATGGCGGCGCAACTAATCGGAGAGAAACGGGCGCAACTCAAGCGAAAAAGGGCAATTTTTGGGCAACGAATCCAGGAACCTCGAAATAACAAGGCCAATCACGGTTTGCAAAACCGTCATTCGAGGGTTCGATTCCCTCCTCCGCCTCCAGCTCGTGATTTTCGGTTGAGGCCATTTGCCTTCTGAAATCCTCTGGTCACCGGCCATGAACTGGAGCAGCCTCCACCCACATGGCTCTTCCTAAATTTTTGATCTGCGACGACGGTGTCGATCGCGCCTTCGTTCTCCACACCGGCACGCCAGTCGGGCTTTACGAGTTTGACGAGGAAGGCAACGGCACCGGCCACTCGATCGCCCCGGAGGACATGCGCGTGTTCATCGAAACGGAGATGGCCGCCGGCCGTGATCCTGCCAAGACCCTCGCCGACATTGTCCACGAAGCGGGTGAGTACTACATCGAGGCCCTGGCCGACATCGACGAGGAAGAGGAAGATTGAGGGATCAGGAGTCAGTGGCCGGGAGGCAGTTGAAGAGATAGGGGATCGGAGATTTCGTCATTCAAGTCTTCGGCATTCATCATCCCTCCGCTGGTCCCTGGATCCTGGCAACTGGCCACTCAACTCAAGCAACGAAAAAGGCCACCGGATCGCTCCAGTGGCCTTTTCATGAATCAGGAAGATAGGTCCTCTCAGTGCGGACGACGCTTCAGCTTCAGCTGGGCGAGCGACTTCGCGATGACAGCCTGAAGGTGGGCGACCTCTTCGGCATCGACGCTGTGATCGACGTTCTTGAGGGCCTCCTCGGCACGCTGGATGGCGGCTTCGGCCTTGGCCTCGTCGATCTCATCCGAACCAAGCGCGGAGTCTGTCAGCACGACGACCTTCTGGCCGGTCACCTCCGCGAAGCCGGAGCCAAGCGCGAGGGTGACAGTCTGTCCACCCTTCTGATAACGGAGCTCGCCAGGATTCAGTCCGCTGACCAGGGACGCGTGCGCCTCCAGAATGCCGAGCTCACCGTCAGTGCCGGGGAGATAGACGTTCTCGACGGTATCCGAGAACACCTTCTTCTCCGGAGTGACGATTTCGAGTTGGAGGGACATGGGTGGAAGTTTTCGGTTGGAAGTTTTCAGTTTTCAGTGACGAGGCCCAGTTTCGAAAGTCTTACCTGAACACTGAACACTAGCAAACTTAGGCTCAGTCACGCGACACGGAGTCGATGCCACCCTTCATGTAGAAGTTGCCTTCCGGCACGTCGTCCCACTTGCCGTCGAGGATCTCGGCGAAACCGCGGACGGTTTCCTCGATCGAGCAGAGCACGCCGGGAACGTTGGTGAAGATTTCGGCCACGTGGAAAGGCTGGGTGAGGAAGCGCTGGATCTTACGGGCGCGGAACACGGTCAGCTTGTCGGCGTCGGACAGTTCGTCCATGCCGAGAATCGCGATGATGTCCTGAAGGTCCTTGTAGCGCTGAAGCACCTGCTGGACGCCACGGGCGACGCGGTAGTGCTCTTGGCCGACGACTTCCGGGGCGAGAGCCTTGGAGGTCGAAGCGAGCGGGTCGACCGCCGGGAAGAGCGCCTGCTCAGCGAGCGAACGCTCAAGCACGACCGTCGCGTCAAGGTGAGCGAAGGTGTTGGCGGGGGCGGGGTCGGTCAAGTCGTCCGCTGGCACGTAAACGGCCTGGATCGAGGTGATCGAACCCTTGTTGGTGGAGGTGATTCGCTCCTGAAGGCTTGCCATTTCCTCGGAGAGGGTCGGCTGGTAACCCACGGCGGACGGCGTGCGTCCGAGAAGCGCGGACACTTCGGAACCGGCCTGCGAGAAACGGAAGATGTTGTCGACGAACAGAAGCACGTCCTGGTTGTCCTCGTCACGGAAGTGCTCGGCCATGGTCAGGGCGGAAAGCGCGACGCGGAGACGGGCACCTGGAGGCTCGTTCATCTGGCCGTAGCAAAGGGCGACCTTCGAGCCTTCGGTCAGGACCGGGTTGCCCTTGTCGTCGAGTTTCACGTGACCCTTTTCGTCCTTCTCGGTGGCGATGACGCCGGACTCGATCATTTCCCAGTAAAGGTCGTTCCCTTCACGGGTGCGCTCACCGACACCGGCGAACACGGAGAAGCCACCGTGGCCGAGAGCGATGTTGTTGATGAGCTCCATGATGACGACGGTCTTGCCGACGCCGGCACCGCCGAACATGCCACCCTTGCCGCCCTTGAGGAGCGGGCAGATCAGGTCGATGACCTTGATGCCGGTGGGAAGGATCTCGGTGTTGACGGACTGCTCGGTGAGAAGCGGCGCGGCGCGATGGATCGGCGAACGATGGTTCGCATCGGCAAGCGGAACGTTCTCGTCCACGAGGTCGCCGGTGACGTTGAAGATACGACCAAGGACCTGCTTGCCGACGGGCACGGCGATGGCCTTGCCGGTGTCGGTGAGCGTCAGGCCGCGGCGGAGACCATCCGAAGTGGACATGGCCACCGCGCGGACCCAGCCGTCACCGAGGTGCTGCTGGACTTCGAGCACGAGCTTCGTGTCGACGCCGTTCAGGACGTATTGGATTTCAAGCGCGTTGTAGATCTCGGGAAGCTTGGAGGCTTTCGAGAAATCGGCGTCAATGACGGCGCCAATGACCTGGACGATGGTTCCGGTGTTGCTCATGGCAGAAGTGTTCAGTTTGAAGTGGGCGGTTTAAAGGTCTCAGATGCGGACAAGGCGCGCACGTTGGGCAGCCGAAAGTTGTTCAATCGAAACAATGGCGAGACGTCCAGAGGTCGGATGATCAATCGAAGCGAGGGCAGGACCGTTGAAGGACACCTCATCTTCCAGCGTGTACATCGAGCCGGTGAGCGGATCGACCACAAGCGCTCCGATCAGGCCTCCAATCAGAATGTTTCCAAAATACCAACCGCTGATCGAAGCCGTCAGGTTCTGGCGACCAATGTCCTTTCCCTTTTTGCTGAAGGCGATCGTGTAGGTTTCCGGCTTCATGTAACTCGCCGACGTCTTGAGGGTGACCGTGGCGGGAGTGACGCCGGAGTTGATCAGTTCATTTGAGGAATTCGTGACCTTGAACGACAACCCGGAGGGATTGCTGCTGATTTTGACGGGCTGGTTGCTGCGATTGAAGACACTCGCACAGCTCGGTAGAAGCAGCGACAAGGACAGAGCGGCAATGGAGGTGCGCGAGATCATGGAATTCAGGGAAGTGAGGATCACTCCATGGCCTTCATGGCGGTGGTGATTTCGAGAAGCTCGGAGGTGATTGCGGCCTGGCGGAGCTTGTTGTATTCGAGGGTGAGCTCCTTGATGAACTTCTTCGCGTTGTCGGTGGCGGCCTTCATGGCAACCATTCGCGCGGAGTGCTCGGAGGCGCGGGACTCGACGAGCATCTGATAGATCTGGAAATTGACGTAGAGCGGAAGCAGCGAGCCCAAC
Source organism: Verrucomicrobiaceae bacterium (assembly GCA_027487355.1). GTDB lineage: Bacteria > Verrucomicrobiota > Verrucomicrobiia > Verrucomicrobiales > Akkermansiaceae > Luteolibacter. The sequence continues at coordinate 2,591 of JAIYDT010000382.1, read as the reverse complement.
ACGTCTGCAGGACTCGGCTCGAAGAGATAATCCTTCGAAAGCGCGGCGGCCTTGTCGGCCTTGCCGTGATCTCCCTTGCCCACGCCTTCGTAGGCCTGTTCGTCGCCAAGACCACCGGGATCGATGGGAAGAAGCTGGTGGATGGTCGGCTCCTGGGTCAGGGTGTTGACGAAGTTCGCGAAAACGACGCTGATCTTGTCGTAATTTCCCTCAAGGAACTGCTTGGTCAGGAACTTGGCAATCGGACGGGCCTCGGCGAAGGGTACGGGGTCCTTCACGTCGAAGTCAGCGATCAGGTTACGGCCCATCTTGCCGAGAGTGGTGCGGAGCTTGCGGCCCACGGTCACGAAGTCGGCGGTCGGAGAGACATTGGCGCGGACCTTCTTGAAGACGTTGGTGTTCAGCGCGCCGCAAAGGCCCTTGTCGGTCGAGATGACGAGCACGAGCTCACGGGTTCCCTCACGCTTCACGAGCAGCGGGTTGGCATCCTCGCCGACGTTCTCCTTGAGGTTGACGAGGACTTCCTTGAGCTGCTTGGCGTAGTCACGCCCGGCGATCGCCTGGTCCTGCGCCTTCTTCATCTTGGCGGCAGCGACAAGCTGCATCGCCCGGGTGATCTGGGCGGTGTTCTTGACCGACTTGATGCGTCGGCGGATGTCGCGGAGGTTGGCCATTTTTTAGAAGAGAGTTAGAATCAAGAATCCAGAGTCCAGACTGGCGACCGGTTACTTCCAGGAGGTCTTGAAGTCCTCGATGGCCTGCTTGACGGCGGCAACGGCGGTGGCGTCCTTCTTGAGGTCCGGCTTTTCGTTGCGGATCTTGTCGAGGAGCTCGGTCTTGCGGCTGTCGAAGTATTCACCGAGTGCGGTCTGGAAACGCTTCACGTCGGTCACGGCGACATCATCGAAGTAGCCGTTCTGCATCGCGAAGAGATAGATGCACTCCATCTCCATCGAGAGCGGCGAATACTGGTTCTGCTTGAAGAGCTCCACGATGCGGGCACCGCGATCGAGCTTCTTCTTGGTCGAGGCGTCGAGGTCCGAACCGAACTGGGCGAAGGCCTGGAGTTCGCGGAACTGGGCGAGGTCGAGCTTGGTCGTGCCGGCGACGGACTTGATGGTCTTCGTCTGGGCGGCGGAACCGACGCGGGACACCGAGAGACCCACCGAAATGGCGGGACGGATGCCCTGGTAGAAAAGGTCGGTTTCGAGGTAGATCTGGCCGTCGGTGATCGAGATCACGTTGGTCGGAATGTAAGCGGACACGTCGCCGGCCTGGGTCTCGATGATCGGAAGCGCGGTGAGCGAACCACCACCGGCCGCGTCGGTGAGACGGGCGGAGCGTTCGAGCAAGCGGGAGTGGAGGTAGAACACGTCACCCGGATAGGCTTCGCGGCCGGATGGGCGCTTGAGGATCAGCGACACCTGGCGGAAGGCGACGGCGTGCTTGGAGAGGTCATCGAACACGATGAGGCAATCCTGACCTTCGTCCATGAGGAACTCGGCGATGGCGCAGCCGGCATACGGCGCGAGGAACTGCATCGCGGCGGCGTCCGAAGCGGAAGCGGAAACGATGGTGGTGTATTCCATGGCACCCGCGTCTTCGAGGGTCTTCTGGATACGGGCGACGTTCGAGAGCTTCTGGCCGATGGCGACGTAGATGCAATACATCGGCTTGTGGTTCTGCAGCTTGCCCTGTTCGGCGGCCTTGTTCTGCTGAGCCTGGGAAATGATGGTGTCAACGGCGATGGTCGTCTTGCCGGTGGCGCGGTCACCGATGATGAGCTCGCGCTGGCCGCGGCCGATCGGGATCATCGCGTCGATCGACATGATGCCGGTCTGGACGGGGACGGAAACGGACTTCCGCTTGATGATGCCGGGAGCGATTTTCTCCATCGGGTAGTAGGCGGAGGCGGCGATGTCGCCCTTGCCGTCGATCGGAGCGCCGAGGGCGTTGACCACGCGGCCGAGGACGGCGCGACCAACCGGAACCGAGAGCAGCTTGCCGGTGGTGGAACATTGGTCGCCTTCGCGGATCAAGTTGTAGTTGCCGAGAAGCACGACGCCGACCTCACCTTCTTCAAGGTTCAGCGCGATGCCGGTCACCCCACCAGGGAACTCGATCATTTCGTTGAGCATCACGTCGGAAAGGCCTTCCACCTTCGCCACGCCGTCACCGACTTCGCGGACGGTGCCGACATTGCTCTTGTTGACGGAGGTCGCGACGTTGGCGATTTCCTGTTCCAGTTCCTGAAGGATGCTGCTCATTTGGGAGTGTTCAGTTAGAAGTTTGAAGATTGAAGCGTGGTCGGAGGGGCCGGATCAGAAGGCTTGGGCGAGGCGGTCAATGCGTCCTTGAACGGAACCGTCCCAGACGTCGTTGCCGACGCGGACCTTGAGACCGCCGAGGAGTTCGGGAGTGACCTTGTAGGAGAAGGAGAGGTCGTTGCCATACTTGGTGGCAAGACCGGCCGCGACGCGGTCGCGGGAGGCGGGATCGAGTTCGGTGGCGCTTTCGATCACGACCTCGCGACGCTCGACATCGAGTCGGGTCAGGCGCTTGAGCGACTGGAGGATGCCGCGGTAATCGCG
>JAIYDT010000163.1 GCA_027487355.1 Verrucomicrobiaceae bacterium | reverse complement strand
GTCATCGACACGGCCGAGGATGAGGGCGATGAGGAGGAGGAAATCGGCGGCGTGGATGGGGCCTTGCGCGATCTGCTCGCCGAGGTCCGACCGATCGAACGCGGGCTGAGCTGTGCGGTGCTGGTGCGATCAAACGCCAAGGCGCGGAAGCTGGTGGACTTTCTAAGACAGGAGTTTCCGGACATGCCGGTGGAGATGGATGCGGAGGTCGAGCTTTCGCAGGACAATCCGCTGGGAGCCGCCCTGTTGGACCTTTTTCGCTGGCTGGCCCATCCCTCGGATAGTCTTGCGATGGGTCATGTGATGGCGTCTCCGTTGGGCTCCGTGATCGAAGGATTCGGCGATGGCAAAACAGCACGCTGGAACGCCTGCCGGGCGAGGATTGTCGAATCCGGCATGTCGGGCTTGTTGCAGGACATCGTTCCAGCGCTCCGGGAGCGTGGTGCGATGAACCGCTTTCTCGAGCAACGCTGCTCCGGCATCCTCAGGGCTGCGCTGGACTACGATGAATCTGGTAGTCGCGACCTCGATGAATGGGTGCGGCGGCTCGAATCCTTGAAGCAGCGCGAATACTCAGCCGATGGAGCCCTGCAGGTGATGACCGTCCACAAGGCGAAGGGTCTGGAGTTCGACATGGTGGTGCTTCCCGATTTGGCGGGAGGCGCTTTCGACGATCCCTCCAAGGCCGGCATCCTCGAGTTCAAGGACTCGTCCGGGCGGATCGAGGGCGTCCTGCTCGCACCGGGGCGCAAGCTGCTCGAGGCCGATTCGTCTCTGAATGCCAGGTTCGAAGCCTGGTCGGCGGAGCAGTGCTACGAACGTTTCTGCAATCTCTACGTAGGCCTCACCCGCGCCAAGCACGCGACCTATGTGCTGTTGCCAAAGGCACCGGCGAATCCAAGTTCCGGACGCCGCTTTGACCTCTGGATCCGGTCCGTGGTCGGCGAGGCTTCCGGTGAACTCGTCTGGAATGGCAAATCACGCGTCACCCTGCATGAGGCCGGCGATACAGCCTGGCATGAGAAAGTCGAGGGCCGCTCCCACGCTCCCGAAGCCACCTTGGCGAGTCCCGTGCTCGGACAGATTGTTCCGCGCTTGGTCAGGACTTCACCTTCCTCGTCGAAAAAATCATCAGGCACCATCGCGCATTCACCCACCGGCATGGCCTTTGGAAGCGAGGTGCACGCACTGTTCGAAACGGTCGGCTGGATTGATGAGGACTCGGTCGCCATGCCGGACAGTGAAGCTGGAACGCTGGTGAAGGACTTGTTCGGGCAGCCTGAGTTCAACGAACTTTTCTCACGCAAGGGCAGGGCCGCGGACCTTTTGCGCGAGCAAGCGGTCGAGTCGATTCTCGATGGCAACTGGCTGAGCGGCGTGATGGACCGCCTGCATGTGTTCCGCGATGCGGACGGAGCTGTGAGGGAGATCGAGCTGATCGATTTCAAGACCGATGCAATCGCCGAGCCGGAGGATCTGGTCGAACGCTACGCGGGCCAGATGCGGATGTATGCGAAGGCGCTCGGGCTTCTCTATGCCGGCGCGAAACTCCGCTGCCTGCTGGTCTCGACGCGCCTGCGGAAAATCATCGAATGCCCATGAAATTGGGTGCTCACCGCTCGGAGAGATCGACCGAGGTGATGATATGGGTTTTGTAAAGCGGCACCATCAGGGCCTCGGCGGGGATGGTGCCGGACTTGATTTCGACCGTATTGCCTTCGACGAAGAACTTCGTGTTCTGCGGGAAATCCACGTGAAGGCGACCCCGTTCGTCGATGCCGTCGATCAAGGCCCAGCGGGCGGGATCGGAAACGCTATCGCTGTCGTAGCAGAAGACCACCACCACCGGACGGCTGAGGAGCAGATCTTTTCGGATGAGATCGGAGACGGACTTGAGAGTCTCCTCGCTGACGGTCTGGAGGACCGGCTTGCTGCGGGCACCCGTGAGCTTGACGAAGTTAGCGAGGAAATCCTTTGCCGGTTTCGGGCTGTGAAGACCCAGAGCGCGACTCTGGTCATACACACTTTGGAAAAAGCCATCAACTTCATCGAGTCGGGCCGGATTGTCATCGGCACCAGGACGCCAGCTCATGTGATCGAAGTCAACAGGCTTCGGCCGTTCTCCAGCCTCGGCAACCGAGGGAAACTTGGATGGCCGGTAATAGCCGATCAACTTGGCCAGGACGCAGGTCGGACTATAGCCGATGAATCCGTCGCCGGTTTCCACTGTCTCGTTGCTGTAGCGGGTGAAGAGGTAGTTGTTATGCGAAAAGGAATCCGTGAGCAGCGGCCCGATGGGCGGAGCGGCGGAACTGAGCGCCGGGGTCTTGATGACCTTTTCCTCATCGCTGTAGCGGTAGCCCAGACCGTTGGTGGCGAAAGCGCGGACGTAGTAGGTGGTCTCGGGTCTCAGGTCGATGGCGTGGCCGCGATACCACTCGCGATGACTGAGGGTGAAGGTGGAATCTCTCACGGTTGGGTTGTTTGAGGTGGACCAGCAGAACCCATAGTCGGTGATGATCGGTTCGCCACGGAACTTGATGGTGGCGTTCATGGTGAAGCTGTTAGGCCGCACGTCGGTGATTTCATCGAGGCGGATCTGGGGCAGCATCGACTGGGTGTATTCGCTGCCGGCGACCTTGTGATGGTTGATTTCGAGATCGAAGGTCAGCGTGCCCTGGTGCTCCTCGATGTTCTTGAAGGAAACGCCTCCGTCGAGAAGGTTGGGAAGCCGCGAGGAGGGTTCGGTCTGCATGTTGAACTCGGTCCGCTTCTTGGCCTTTCCAAAGAGGCATTGTTCGACATCGCCGAGCCCCTGGAAGAACGGATCGTTCGGTCGATAGACGTAGAAGTAGTCCGGTGAACCGAGGTAGTTTTCCCTGCCCAGATTGACCACGGAGATCAGCATGCCTTCGCGGGCCGGTCCGATGCCGACGGTGCTGTTCTCCTTGTAGACATACTCCACGTGATAAGAATAGTGGGGGTGGTTGGTCGGAATCAGGTATCCGACCGCCTGGTCATCCTTCGGGGTGATGTGGCGTGGATAGAGCGTGTAGGATCCGGAGGATTTGAGGGTCGGATGGTTCTTCTCCGCAATGAAACCGTGATGATAGAAGCGGCTGAAGGCGTTTGCCGTCGGACCATAGGCCAGCAAGCAGGCGTTGCCGCTGATCCCGTCGTTGAAGCGGCCGATGCGATAGACGTCGGGAGCTCCAAGACAATGGCCCAACTCGTGAGCGAGGGTTCCGCCGGCGGAATCGTTGATCTGGATCTTCGAGTTTGGCCACATCGGCTCACCCCACTTGCAGGTGGGAGCGTAGAAGGCCCAGGGGTCGAGCTGGTTGGTGGGTTGGACCTGCTTTTTCCGGGACTTCCGGGTCTTGACGGCCTTGGTTCGATCCGGATCCGCCCCACGGTTCTGATAGAAACTGAGCAGGTCGGCGGTGACCTGGGAATCCGGTGCCGCCGGGCGGGTGGTGATGTAGTTGTAGCAGATGACCTTGGGCGTGGGGCCGCGGAAGTTCTTCTCGGCGAAACGCAGGGCGGCCTTGTTCATTTTATCGACCCGCTCCCCGCCTTCCTTTTCGGTCATCCAGCCGATGGGGTTCTCCCAGTAGTCGTATTCGCAGTAGTAACCGTAGAAATGAGGATCCTGATAGAACGTCGTTTCATCCGGCATCATCATCATCTTCGGCCAGACGATGCCATTGCTGTAGATCTTGAAATACTCCTCCTGGCTCACCGGGGAATTGCCGCCCTTGCTGCCATGATCATCCTTGTTGCCGGACTCATTGGTGCCGCCCTTGACGGTGTTGATGTCGGTCATGGCCTGGGCCATGCCGCTCGAGAGGGCGGTTTCCCGGAACAGGATGGTGACCACCCCGACCGGATACTCGCCGGTGGCCACCGGCTTCTGAGCCGGCGCATAGTTCGGGATGGGCGCGGCTTTCGGCGGTTCGGGCTTTTCGTCTTTGGCGGCTAGAGAAACCGATGGGAGAAATCCGACGATGACCACGAGAAACGGGATCATTCTCCGCAGTGGAATCAAAAGACCACAAACCGCCTTCCGGCATTCAGCACGACTGGAGAAAACACGTTGCATCGGAAAACTTGAAGCTAATGCCACCGCATCCTTTGCCAAGATCATTTCCCGAGCCGCTTGAATGTCCTCACAGCAGGAGATTCCTTTCAATCCTCCGAGTTCCGGTTTTCAGGGTTTCCGCGACCGGGTTTTCGCCGCATGGTCCGCGCGCACCATGCCAGTTCTCGATCCATTGAAGCTAAGTGATCCCTCCTCCACGGATGAGATCCTGAGCGCATTTCTCGATTTCCTGATCGAATCCGGCGTGGAGCCCTACGATCATCAGGAGCAGGCAATCCTCGAACTTTTCGACGGCCGCAACGTCATCCTGAACACCCCGACCGGCTCCGGGAAGTCGATGGTCGCGCTGGCGGTCCAGTTCAAGGCGATCTGCCAAGGCAGGCGGGCCTACTACACGGTGCCGATCAAGGCGCTTGCGAACGAGAAGTTCCTTTCGCTTTGCAAGATCTTCGGGCCGGAAAACGTGGGCATGATCACCGGCGATGCGACCGTGAATCCCGGCGCTCCGGTGATCTGCTGCACGGCGGAAATCCTTGCCAATCTCGCCCTGCGCGAAGGTTCCAGGGCCCAGGTGGACGACGTGATCATGGACGAGTTCCATTATTACTCGGATCATTCGCGCGGCTCGGCCTGGCAGGTGCCGCTGCTGACGATGCCGCAGTCGCGCTTTCTCCTGATGTCGGCCACGCTGGGCGACACCGCCTTTTTCGAAGAGGTTCTCACTGGCTTGACCGGAGTCGACACCTCGCTGGTGCGATCCGAGAACCGACCGGTGCCGCTGGAGTTCGAATACAGTGAGACGCCGATGGAAGAAAAGGTGATCGAACTGGTCGAGGCGGGTCGCTCGCCGGTGTACCTGGTCCACTTCACCCAGCTTGCCTGCGCTCGCAGCGCGCAGAACCTGCTGAGCTCAAATTTCTGCACGAAGGAGGAAAAGCGTGAGATCGCCGAAGCCCTGCACGACGCCAATTTCAAGAGTCCTTACGGCAAGGAAGTCAGCAAGCTGCTGCGCCATGGCATCGGCATCCACCATGCCGGGCTGCTGCCGAAGTATCGCATCCTGGTCGAGAAACTGACCCAGCGCGGCCTTCTTAAAGTGATCTGCGGCACCGACACCCTGGGCGTGGGCGTGAACGTGCCGATCCGCACGGTCGTGTTCACCCAGCTCTGCAAGTACGATGGAAATGGTACCAAGACCCTCACGGTCCGCGATTTCAAGCAGATCTGCGGTCGCGCCGGACGTCGTGGTTTCGACAACGTCGGCTACGTGGTCGCGCAGGCACCGGAGCATGTGATCGAGAACCTCCGGCTGGAGAAGAAGTCGAACGGCAAGAAGTCCTTCGTGAAGCGCAAGCCGCCGGAGAAGGGATATGTCGCGTGGGACGAGAAAACCTTCCGCCGCCTGATCGACTCGGCTCCTGAGAAGCTGGTGTCGAGCTTTCCGGTCCATCACGCGATGCTGCTCAACGTTCTCGGACGACAGGATGAGGATGGCTGCGCGGTGATGAAGGGACTCATCGCGAACTGCCACGAACCGGATTCCAAGAAGCGGGCACTTCGCAAACGGGCCTTCCAGTTGTTCCGCGGACTCGTTGAAGGAGACATTCTGCGAATCATTCCGCCTGCAGAACGAACAGGTCCCGCGAAGGTGGCCTTGAACGTCGAGCTTCAAGACGATTTCTCGATGAACCAGGCGCTCGGTCTTTATCTGATCGATGCGCTGCCGCAGTTGGAGTTCGAATCACCGGAATACTCGGTGAACGTGATCTCACTGGTCGAGGCGATCCTCGAGAATCCCGAGGTCATCCTTCGCAAGCAGTGTGATCTTCTGAAGGGCGAATTGATCGGCAAGCTGAAGAACGAGGGCGTCGAATACGAGGACCGCATGCTGCAACTGGAGGAGGTCGAGTGGCCAAAGCCCGGCAAGGATTTCATCTACGACACCTTCAACGCCTTCGTCGCCGGACGCCCGTGGATGGCGGAGGGAAATGTCCGGCCGAAGTCGATCGCCCGCGAGATGTTTGAGAACTGGCAGTCGTTCGAGGACTACGTGAAGACCTACGGCCTCGAACGCAGCGAAGCCGTGCTGTTGCGCCACCTTTCCGAGGTCTACAAGGTCCTTTCGCAGACCGTGCCGCCCGCGATGAAGACGCCGGAGGTGCTGGAAGTGGAGACCTTCCTGGAGGACATCCTTCGCAGCGTGGATTCCAGCCTGCTCGACGAGTGGGAAAAGCTCCGCAATCCCGAGTATGTGCCCGTGGCCGATCGTCCGCCCGCCGAACGGCAGGCCCAGCCATTCACGCGCAACAAACCCGCCTTCACCCGCGCGCTCCGCAATGCGGTGTTTGATGTGGTGAAGGCCCTCTCCCATGGAAAGTTCGAGGATCTGTTCGAAAGGATCGAGCCGCAGGACTCCGATGGCCTTGCGTGGAACCGTGAGCGGCTCCTCGCTCTAACAGATGACTATTTCGCCGATCATGAACGCATCCGTCTGGATCCCGAAGCGCGCAACACCAAGCACACGCGGATCGAGGATCTGTCGGCTGAAGGCCTGCGCAAGTGGTCCTGCGAGCAGACCCTGATCGATCCCGAGGACGACAACGACTGGTCGATGCGGTTCACGGTCGATCTCGATCGAAGTGACGCCGAAGCCCGGCCGGTGCTGATTCTGGAGGCGATCGCTCCGATCGGATGAATCAGCGACCAGTCCGCCAAACCACGTCTTCCCCGAACTCCACCCGCACATCCTCAGCGGTGCGTCTTGAGCGGGAAACCCATCTTGCCAGCACGCTTTCCAGCAGGAAAAGGACGAAGGCGGCGGCGGCCAGCAGCTTCCAGATTTCGCGCCCGAAGCCCTTGCCCTGAAGCACTCCGAGGATGTCTCCGACCGATCGCGGTTGAAGCAGATCGGCATGCTTTCGGATCAGGGCGAGATCGTCATTCGACATCGGTTCAAAGCGGCTTTCGCCCGCGTCCCGCTTCACGGCGATGGGAAGTTGTCCGTCGTTCAGATCCGGCATCACGTCATTCAAGGACTCACCGGCAGCCACCTGATAGACCCCGGGGATCGCCGATCCGTTGATGACCAGTTCCTGCCCGCGACGCCCGCTGCGGATCGTGGCCTCGCGTGGGAGTCCGAGGGGATCGACCACCTTCATGGGGCTGTTGGAATCGCTGGCGAGGGGAAGCAGCGCGGAGGATGGCACCAACTGGCGCGTTCCACCCGGCGGCGTCCAAAACAGCCGGACATAAGCTTCGCCGCCGTCCTCCTCATACTCCAGTTCGATGGGAACCGGCTTGCCAGCTTCGAGCGTCACGCGTCCGAGTTCCTTCGACCAGGGCTGGGCCTTGCCAAGACTGCGGTCCGCGATGCGGAGTTCGACCCGGTCATCAACCTCGGCCTCTAACAGGTAGTCGCCGCTGACGGGCGCGATGAGGCTGCCTTTCCAGTGGATCGAGAAATTGTCCTGGGGCATCCGCTTGTCGGGCCGATCGTTGCCCCAGGTGAAGTCGATCGCCGGATCAATGCGGGT
>JAIYDT010000212.1 GCA_027487355.1 Verrucomicrobiaceae bacterium | reverse complement strand
GCGGTGACGCGGCAGTCGATGTAGAGATCGCTCTCTTTTCCAGAAGCGAGGGTGAAGGTTCCGGTGCGGACGGATTTTTCAAGAAGCAGGGCTTTCAGGGCGGCGGCGGCGGACATGTCCGCAGAGTCCAGATTCAAGATTCAAGATTCAAGAGAAGAGGTGTAAACCTTCCGAGCGAGAGACAAAAAAGCCGCTTCCCTTTCGGAAAGCGGCTTTTTGAAATTTTATGCTGCCTGAATCAGTTGGCGGCGAGGGCCTCAACGATGTTCACGCGGCGGCCTTCGCGGTCGAAGGCGACCTTGCCGTCGGTGAGGGCGAAGAGGGTGTGATCGCGGCCGATGCCGACGTTCAGACCCGGATGCACCTTCGTTCCGCGCTGGCGGATGATGATGTTGCCGGCGATGACGGCCTGGCCGCCGAATTTTTTCACGCCGAGACGCTTGCTGCGTGAGTCGCGTCCGTTCTTGACGGAGCCTTGTCCTTTTTTATGGGCCATGGTGGAAGGTAGTGAGGGATTAGACGCCGACGGCGGTGATCTCAAGCTTCGTCAGGGAGCGACGGAAGCCCTTGGTCTTGTGGAAGCCCTTGCGGCGCTTGAACTTGAAGGCAACGCCCTTCTTGCCGCGGAACTGGCTGACAACCTTGGCGGTCACCGAAGCGCCTGCCACGAGGGGAGCACCGATTGTAACGGATTCTCCTTCGCCGACGAGAAGCACGTCGAATGAGAGTTCCGAATCGACTTCGGCGTCGAGTTTTTCGACGTCGATTGTGTCGCCTTGTTGCACGCGGTATTGTTTACCGCCTGTTTTGATCACTGCGTAGGCCATGTCCGTAGGAAGAGAGGGTTGCCGCCTTTTCGGGCGGGCGGAGAGAACAGCATGGGGGGGCGCAAGCGACAAGAAATTTTTTTAGAATCGACGTTCGCCGATGATTCGGCTTTCCGGAGTAAATGAATCGGGAGCGAGCGGCCACAAGCGAGGAGATGGAGGCATTGGGTCAATCGGCTGGAAGATGTGCCGATGGAGGCGCGGTGTTCGCCCTCGTCGGGGATCTCGGAGCGGGGAAGACCCATTGGACGAAGGGCCTGGCAATCGGACTCGGCTACCACGGGGTGGTGACGAGTCCGACTTTTGCGCTGGCTCAGGAATATCGAGGGGGTCGGCTTCCTGCTTTTCACTTCGACTTCTACCGGATTGAAAGTGCGGAGGAGCTGTTGGCCATGGGCTGGGATGAGTATCTCGACCAAGGCGGGGTGATTATTGCGGAATGGGCCGACAAGTTTCCCGAGCTGCTGCCAGCTCAAACCGTGTGGCTTGATTTCAAGGTGCTTCCAGACGGTTCGAGGGAAATCATCAGCCGGTGACCGTACGACCGACACTTTGAAGCAAGCGGCTCCCGGTTTCGTAAACGCTGTTCGCGGCCCCGCAGGAGGTGGAGGCGACGGCGATGACAACAACTGCAAGCTTGAGAACGAATCCGCGCATGGGTGGAGGATGGCCTGCTGGAATCGACAGTCAAGCTACCCGGCTGTCGAGTTGAAAGACCTGGCCGGAGGTGAGGAGCATCTCCTCCTCCAGAAGGCGGATGAAGCGTGCCACCCGGTCTGGCGTGTTGAAAGTTCCCAGAACGTGGTCACGGCGGATTTCCTCGATCCGTACCTGTGAGAGCTTGCGCGTCATGGGTGTTTCCATGAAGCCGGGCAGGACGACATTCACTCGGATGCCGGCAGAGCCAATCTCCTTGGCGAGGGCCTTCGACAATCCGATCAGCCCGGCCTTTGATGCTGCATACCCGGCCTGGCCTTTCGGTGGGTGGATGGCTGAGAAACTGGAGATCAAAACGATGTGTCCCCTTTTCCGCCGGAGCATGCCCGTGATCACGGCTTTCGCACAACGGGCAGGACCGTCGAGATTGGTTTCGACGACCTCGTCCCAGGACCTTTCTGATAGCCCGATCAATGGTTTGTCGCGGGTGATCCCGGCTGCACAGACGAGGAGTTCAACCTCGCGATTGGAAAAATAGGCGGTGACGGATGTCTGACTGCGCACATCGAGTTCATCGCGTCCGGGTGCGTCAACCGACCAACATGCTTCGCTGAACTCAGTGGCGATCGCCTGAGCGAGGGCTCCCTTTCCACCGGTGATGACGACGTTTCCTCTCACGGTTGGATGTTAGCGAAGCGAGGGATTGCCGACAATTGCCAAGCAACCTGCGAACAACTTGGGGAAAGGGATCGAGCAACAATCGCCAATGGGCGAGATCATCGTGTGGTTCACGTGGCGAGCCGCCCCATGCCCATCTTTTGCCCAACGTGGAACCCCCTTCACTGCTGTGAGGAACGCACCAAATGAAGGGTTATTCGCAGCATGATGATGAAGACTCCTTTGATTTGAAAAGAGATCATCTTCAGAGCGGAGGCATTGGGAGCCGTTGGTTGTCTTCAGACTGTTTGGCCTGAGGATGCCCGTCAGGAAAGGAAACGCCGTGGCCCTCATGGAGAGACACGGCGTTGCTTGAGAGGGCATGTGGAGGGCTCCTGAGGCTCAGATCAGCATCAGGGCCGGCTGCTCGATGAGTTTCTTGATCTCGTTCAGGAACGAAGCGGCGACGGCACCATCGACCACTCGATGGTCGCAGGAGAGGCCGAGATTCATCCGAAGGCCGGGAACGATCTGGCCGTTCTTGACGACTGGCTTTTCGATCGCCGCTCCCACAGAGAGGATGGCGGCTTGGGGTGGATTGACGATGGCATCGAAGGATTCGATTCCCCACGCCCCCAGATTCGACACGGTAATGGTGCCGCCATCGAATTCATCGGGCTTGAGCTTCCGATCCTTGGCGCGGATTGCGAAGTCCTTCACTGCACGGGAGATCGTGAGGAGGGACTTGGTTTCAGCCTGCTTGATCACCGGGGTGACCAGGCCATCCTCCACCGCGATGGCAACAGAGAGTCCGACGTGCTTGAAGTTGATCACGTGATCGCCTGCGAAAGAGGCGTTCACGGCTGGCACTGTCTGACAGGCGTTGATCACGGCCTTGAGGATGAAATCGTTGACGCTGTATTTGTTGCCGTGGGTTTGTTCCGCCTGGTCGTTCACTTGCTTGCGGAGCGCCATCAGTGGAGCCGCGTCCACCTCGACGTGCAGATAGAAGTGGGGGATCGTGGTCTTTGAGGTCAGCAAGCGGGAGGCGATGATCTTCCGCATCGAGGAGAGTGGAACGATCTGATCTTCTTCCTTGGCGACAGGCTGAATCGCCACAGGAGCTGGGGCAGGTGCGGCAGCTGCGGAGACCTTGGCTTTCATCGCTGCGGCGAGTGCCGCTGCAGCAGTGGCGGCTGGTGAGGTCGGTGCTGGCGAGGATTTTCCCGCTGCGGCTGCATCGACATCGGATCGGACGATGCGTCCGGCTGGTCCGCTGCCGGTGATGCCGGAGAGGTTCACTCCGAGGTCGGAAGCAACCTTTCTGGCGAGTGGAGAGACCCTGATCCGTTCGCCATTCGCCTCGGTAGCTACGGGGAGTGCGGCGGTTGTCGAAGTCGGTGCTGGAGAAGAGGCTTGGGTGGGAGCGGTGGCTGCGGCTGCGCTTGGGACGGCTGCGGGAGTTGAGCCCGCGTCATCTTCTCCCAGGATGGCGAGGGTGCTCCCCACGGGAGCCTTTTCTCCTTCTTGAATGAGGATTTGGGAAATGATGCCTTCATCGAAGGCTTCCATCTCCATGGTCGCTTTGTCGGTTTCTACTTCGGCGATGATGTCGCCGATCTCGACCTGATCGCCGACTTTCTTGTGCCATTTGATGAGGGTTCCCTCGGTCATGGTGTCCGAGAGCTTGGGCATTTCGATGTTCACTGGCATGGAGGATAGGGGAATGAAACCGGGGGCAGGATGGGAGAATGTGGTGGCATTTCCAGTTTTTTCGCGACTGGAGCGGGATCAAAAGAAAGCGGCGGGAGCTGCCAAGCCACCGCCGCGATCAAGAGTAGGTGTTGGAAAGCCGTGATCAGGGAGCAAGCGGCTTCATGGTCGGAATCAGACCGATGTTAGGACTGCCGACGCTGCCTTGGGCGGACGCCAGCTTTCGTACTCCATTGCCGGTGGTGCCGCAGCAATCGGTGTCAGGGCAGTAGAAGCGGGTGCATTTGCCACAGAAGACGATGCGCTTCACGGTCTTGTACTTCGGAACCTTGGTGGTGACGGTCTGGGTCAGTCCGCCCTTGGAGCCGGCGACCGGAACTTCCTGGGTGATGGTTTCAGATTGGCAAGTTTTGACCCTTTCCGTGCGGAATTGGGGGGCAGTCAGGCCACTGAACATGGAACAGCATGACGAGAAGCCGAGGGAGACGGCAACCAATGAAGCCAGCAAGAGGAGATTTTTCATGATTGGAACGAGTGAGAATGGATTCAGAAGAGGCAGCAACAGGAGGAAAGACCAGCGCATGCTGCCGCGAGGGTGATGAGAATCAGGAGTTTTTGCATAGAGGTGTGCAGGATAGTCGATGGATGCCGGGGTAGGTCAATCCGAAAGACGACCCGGGTTACTTGATCGTTAGAACCTTTTCCACAATCCGACTCGGGTTTGGGAGTTGCAGATGTTCGATGTGATGGGAGTAGATGGCAGGTGCGTCGAGGGTGCAGACCCGCTTGATTGGTGCGTCCAGGTAGTCAAAGGCGTGTTCCTGGATCAGGGTGGCCACCATGGCGGAAACACCGCCGAAGGGCTTCGACTCGTCCACAAGCACGACACGATTGGTCTTCTTGACGGTCGCAAGGATGGCATCGACGTCAAGCGGGCGGATCGAACGGAGGTCGAGAACCTCAGCGGAGATGCCGTGTTCGGCTTGAAGGATTTCTGCAGCAGCAAGGGCGTGAATCACCGAGCGACCATGGGCGATGAGGGAGATATCAGAACCCATGCGCTTGAGATCAGCCAGGCCAAGTGGCACGACGTGATCGCCTTCCGATGGGTCCGGAACCTCGCCTACGGTTCCGTATAGAAGGGTGTTCTCCATCACATAGACCGGGTCGTTGTCACGGATGGCGGCCTTGATGAGCCCTTTGGCATCCGCCGGGGTGGCTGGAGCGCAGACCTTTAATCCGGGGAAGGCCGCGAATAGGCCTTCTGGAATGTGGGAGTGAGTGGCTCCGACACCGGTGCCACCGTTGGCGGGTCCGCGCATCACGATCGGGCAATTGATCAGGCCACCGGACATGTAGCGAACACAGGCAGCGTTGTTGACCAACTGGTCGAAGGCGACCGAGTGAAAGGACCAGAACATCAGTTCCATCACGGGTCTGATTCCCAGCATGGAGGCTCCGATGCCCATTCCGATGAAACCGGCTTCCGAGATGGGTGTGTCCACAATCCGCTTGTCGCCCCACTTCTTCCAGAGGCCTTCAGTGACCTTGTAGGCTCCGTTGTATTGGGCGACTTCCTCGCCCATCAGGACGACGTTCGGATCGCGGGCAAGTTCCTCGTCGAGTCCTTCACGGAGGGCTTCGCGGTAGGTGAGGGTGCGTGACATGAATGCGTGTGTCTGAAAGAGTTGAATTACTAGAATCGCCGTAGTTGGAGATCAGTCGTTGAAGAAGTGGTGGCCGATCCTGGAGGCTGGAGTCTGGTTGTCGGTCTCCCAATAAACATCGGTCATGATGTCAGGGATGGTTGGAGCCGGAGATTCATCTGCGAAGCGGCATGCAGCAGCCGCTTCCTCCGCCGCTTCCTTGGAGATCTGGTCTGCCTGCTCGTCCGTGACGATTCCTTCCTCGATCAGGCGCTTCCTGAAGAGGGTGATCGGATCGTGGTTCTGCTTGTAGTTCTCGATTTCCTCCGGCGAGCGGTACTTCTTGGCGTTGGCGTCTGCGACGCTGTGGCCGTAGTAGCGGTAGGTGGAGATTTCGAGAATGGACGGGCGGTGTTCCTTGCGCGCACGCTCCATGGCGATGTGGGTTTTGGCGCGCACTTCGTAGAGATCCGATCCGTCGATCACATCCCATTCCATGTCGTAGGCTTCGGCGCGTTGGGCAAGGCAGCCGCGATAGGCGGAGGAACGCTTTTGTGAGGTGCCCATCGAGTAACCGTTGTTCTCGATCACGTAAATGACCGGAAGGTCGAAGAGGGCGGCGAGGTTGAGGGATTCGTGGAAGGCACCCTGATTGACGGCTCCATCGCCGAGGTAGCAGAGGCAGCAACCCTCGCGGCCGAGGTACTTCAATCCGTAAGCAAGTCCAAGACCGAGGGGGGTTTGCCCACCGACGATGCCGTGGCCACCCCAGTAGTTTTTGTCGGGAGCGAAGAAGTGCATGGAACCGCCCTTGCCCTTCGAGCAACCGGTTTGCTTGCCGTACATTTCCGCCATGCAGCTGTTCATGTCCATTCCGACGGCCAAGGCGTGACCGTGGTCGCGATAGGCGGTGATAACGTGATCGTTTTCTCCACAGAGGGAAATGGTGCCGGTGGCGACGGCTTCCTGGCCGATGTAGAGATGGAGGAAGCCGTTCATCTTACCGGCATTGTAGTATTTCAACGCAGCCTGCTCGAAACGACGGATGCGGATCATCTGGCGCAGGAGGTCGATTTTGCGTTCCGGGGTTAGCTCGCGATTCACGGCAGAGCCAGCGAAATCGAGACGGGGCGAGTCAAGTTGGGCGGTCGACATGGTCGTTTCAGGCAGAATGCGGCGATCTTATGCTTGTGAGGGTGAATGCGTTGCAAGACTTATCTGGCAACGATCGGAGAGTGAACGGACTGGCCCGCTGGGAGTGCCTTGCGTGCCAAAACGAACAAAGACGTGAAAAGCAGATTTGCAGCCAAAAGATTGCGCAGGAACGGCCAGGTCGGTCCATTGGTGACGGGGCCAGTCCATTGCGCCTGGAGGAAACCTGTCAGATTTTTTGCGTAGAGTGGATCCACCACGAACGAGACCAGGTTGCACAGGAAGTAGAATGCAAAGGCGGACAACGCGGCCGCGCCGAGAAGTTTACCCAAGGAATAGGAATTCCGGACCTGTCGGGCGATGAGTGCCGTGGCTCCCAATCCGAGTCCGATTTCCAGATGGTGCCAGCCTGTCACGGCATGGTTCTGTAGGAGACTCGTCAGGGGATCTGTCACCAGCCAGGCGGCCAGTGGAATCAACCATTTCTGGCTGCCATTGAGGAACACGATGCCGCAAAGAAGAATGGCCGGGAGAGGTTGGAAATTGGGGAGGGTTTCCGGCATGGCTGCCCCGAGAATACGGAATCCCACCAAGAGGAGAACCAGAAGGGCAGTAGGTAACCAACGCTGCATGGAAGGAGGTTGTAAGATCAGAGGGCGTCGTGCGAGGGGAAATTTTCGCAGCTGGAATCTGCCTGAGTTTCTCTTTAGGTTGGGTCCATGAATTGGGATCACCTTGTTGAACTGGCTTGGAAAACGCAGCTAAATGCTCATGCTCCCTACTCCCGATTCCAAGTCGGTGCGGCATTGTTGGCTTCGGACGGCCGGGTGTTCACCGGCTGCAACGTGGAGAATCTTTCCTATGGTCTGACGATGTGCGCGGAACGAGTGGCCATCGGGGCAGCGGTTGCGGCCGGGGTGACACGGTTCGAAGCGGTTGCGGTGGTGGCGGACACGGGCGTTCCGATTTCACCCTGTGGGGCCTGCCGGCAAGTTTTGGCCGAGTTCGGAGTTCCGAAGGTTCTTCTGGCCAACCGGTCGGAACGGATGGAGTTCACGATGGAGGCACTGCTGCCCAGGGCGTCGGCGGGTATTCTCGACCGTGCGCCGTAGGGGGGGTGTTCCACGTGGAACATGATCAGGAGTGGAGCTTGTGATGGGGGATGGAGTGGTTTACATCCCTGACCGCTTCCATGTTCCGCTATCCAAAACGTTACGATGTCCTTGTCATTGGGGCCGGCCATGCCGGGATCGAGGCTGCCTTGGCGGCAGCCCGCCTGGGTTGTGAGGTGGCGGTTTTGACCCAGAACCTCGACACGGTCGGGCAGATGTCGTGCAACCCGGCCATTGGTGGCCTTGCCAAGGGGCACATGGTTCGCGAGATCGATGCCTTGGGTGGAGCCATGGGATTGAATACCGATGCGACGGCCATCCAGTGGAGGATGCTCAATGCCTCCAAAGGCCCCTCGGTTCGAGCCCCCCGAGCCCAGTGCGACAAGAAGGCTTACCAGTTTCGGATGAAATGGCTTCTCGAATCCACACCCGGCATCGATCTCCATCAAGGGAATGTCGCGGAACTCCTCGTCGAACAGGATCAGATCACGGGAATCAGCACCTCGCTCGGGATGGAGATCCAGTCGCGCTCCGTGGTGCTTTCGGCAGGGACCTTCATGCGTGGGCTGATGCATGTCGGCCTGAGAAATGAGAAAGGTGGCAGGATGGGGGACGCGACCTCGACCGTCTCGGATTCCCTGAAGCATTTTGGATTTGAAGTGGAGCGATTCAAAACGGGCACGCCCTGCCGTTTGAACGGGAGGTCTCTCGATCTTTCGAAGTGTGAGCGGCAGAACGGCGACGAGCCAGTGCCTAAGTTCAGCTTCCTAGTCGACAGCTTGATCCGGGAGAAGAATGACCTCTTCACCCTGAATCCTTGGGGCGACCCGGAGTTCCACGTGGAACAATTGCCCTGTTGGATCACCTACACCACTCCGGAGACCCATGAGATCATCCGGGGCAATCTCGATCAGTCCCCGATGTATTGTGGAGTCATCGAGGGCATCGGCCCCCGCTATTGCCCTTCAATTGAAGACAAGGTGGTCCGCTTTGCGGAGAAGGAACGACACCAGATCTTTCTTGAGCCTGAGGGACGACACACCCGTGAGTATTACGTCAATGGGGTTTCCACCTCACTTCCCTATGAGGTTCAGCTCGAATTTCTCCGGACGATTCCTGGTCTCGAACACTGTGAAATCCTCCGCCCCGGCTACGCGGTGGAGTACGACTACTGCCCGCCCACCCAGCTGCATCCGACTCTGGAAACGAAGCGCGTGGCAGGACTCTATTTCGCGGGTCAGATCAATGGGACTTCGGGGTATGAGGAAGCGGCCGGTCAGGGGCTTTTGGCCGGGACGAACGCCGCCCTCAAGGTTCAGGGGAAGCCTGATTTCATCCTGCGTCGGGACGAGGCCTACCTTGGAGTCATGATCGACGACCTGGTCACCAAGGGCTGCACCGAGCCTTACCGAATGTTCACCTCCCGCGCGGAATACCGGCTGCTCCTCAGGCAGGACAACGCTGATTTGCGCCTGACGCCTCTCGGGAAAGAGATCGGATTGGTGGAAGGGGAGAGAAATCGGCGGGTCGAGGACAAGCAATCGGCGCTCGTCAAGGCGGACCGATTCATTCGCGAGACGACTCACGAGGGCATCAAGCTCGATCACTGGTTCCGGCGGAGCGAGACCGAGTGGCAGTCCCTGCCTGAGGAATTGCTCAAAGAGTTCCACGTGGAACTTTGGCCTCTGATTGAAACCGAGTTCCGCTACGAGGGTCACTTGCAACGCCAGCAGCTCCAGATCGATCGGATGGCTCGACACGAGTCGAAACGCATTCCAACCGAAATTGACTACGCCACCATTCGCGGCCTGAAGAAGGAGGCCCAGACCAAGCTGGCCCAGATCAAGCCCGCCACCTTGGGGCAGGCAGGTCGAATTTCAGGAATCACTCCAGCGGATCTGGCCATCGTGTCCGTGTGGCTGGAACGACGTGATCGGGAAGTGGAGACTTCCAACGAGGCCTGAGAAGACTGGGTCACGCATGGACGCCGCAGACCTGACGGCCAGGAAACCATGAGTAAGCGGAAATCGTTCCCCGCGTCAGTGGAGTAAGATGAGCAGGGCGAGAGCTTCCGATTTTCGTCGTCTCCGCGATTCAGTGGTCAGGAGGATCTCCATCTCTGGAGAATTGGGCTCTCAGACTCGCTCGGACGGACCTGTGTCTGCTCCCAATAAGGGATTTTTACTAAAGAGTTTTGAGATCAGGAACGAAATGAAAAGAAGCCTCTCGTGCACAGGTGCTTTCGCCCGTTACCCGTCGCAACGTCTTCAAGAGCCATCCACTCAGTCCGTGTTGATTGCTGATCAACCTGAGGAAATCAACCTAGCTCCAGCGATCCAGCCATTCAGCCGGCAATCTCGCAGGTCTGCCCTCGGGCATCTGCACCAGGGCCAGCGACTGTCTTGCGGTGACCAGCAGGCAGCCGTCGCTCTCGCGATGCATTTCGAAGGCACACCAGAAGCGTGCCTTGGACAGGCTGTCCAGCCAACCCTTGATCCGAATCCAGTCTCCCAGCTTGGCGGGTCGCTTGTAGTCGACTTCTGTTCTGGTGAGTACGGGAAACAAGCGGGAAGTCGCCATTTCCAGGAGATTCATGCCCATGGTCGAGGCAAGTCTGGTTCGGCAGGTTTCGATCATCCGCAGGTAGGCGAGATTGTGGACCACCCCACCGCAGTCGGTGTCGAAGAACATGACCTCCTCTCGGGTTTCCAAAACTGGCATTTCAGCGGACATGTCGGAAGAAAAGGGCTTTTCGCCTCCGGAGTCCAGAGTCCAAGAGAATCGAATGTTGTCTTGAGAAAGTCCGCGAAACCGACGTAGAGTAGCCCAAATGCAACGACTATTGATTCGCGGGCTGTTCTGCTTCGTTCTGGCGATGCCTTTTGCTTTTGCATCCGGGCCATTCCCGCGACCGGGCGAGGGACCGGTCCCGTTCCGCCGTGATCGTTTGCCTTTGGATGTGGACACGATGACAGGCCTGTCTCGTCACATGTTGTTGATGGCCAAGGCATTAGGTTTGGAAAGTGCTGCCGCTCGCCACGCCTCCTCCCAATCGCTCGCGTTGGCCATTGCACTCGACCCCGCCAATCGTGAGGCGCGTGAGCTTTTGATCGGGTTCTCGCAGGACCGCCCGTCTCCAGTCCCCGATGCGACCGAGATCGAATCCGCGAAGGCGAGGATCTGGCAGATCGTTTCCTGGTTGGAGAACTCCGAGGCAGGAGTCGATGGCCAGGCTCTCGGCCTATGCCTGAGCGACGCGATGGCCAGTGCGGATCCCTCGCATCCCAAATCGGAGGCTCATCGAGGCAAGGGTGACTCCGGCGAATGGACCGGGTGGGTGCCGACCTTGGCGTCCTATGAGGAGAAAGCCATCGCCAGGGTTCCTGATGAAACCACTCCGGAGGAGCCAGCCGTCCCCACAGAGACACAGGAAGCTGGAATCGTGAGGTCGGCAGCAGCCGTCTCGACCCCCCTGTGGACCTACGACAAGGACTCGGAGAAACTCATTCTCAAGCCGATGGTGATTTCAATGAAGGCATGGATCGAGTCGGAAGAGAAAAATCAGCACCCCTTTGGTGTCAAACTCGAGAATACCGAGGGTGGAGAATTCCTTCATCAGACCGGAAATGGAATCGTCGCGGCCTTGAAGATCATCGACGACCAGTTTCCGAGGGGTGGGGTGGTTTCCTTGACGATCGGAAAGGGTGAGGACTACATCGTTTCGAAAAACCGGCAGACTCTTTCCGCGGCCGCGGCCGTCCTTGTTGACTCGGCGGTGTCCAATCGTGAACCGAAAGCCACGGTCATGGGGATTGTGCAGCCGGATGGTTCCTTGAAAATGCCGACCCGAGCCTGGGACAAGATGCGCTCACTCTCGAGTGGACCTGGTGGGCGCTTGGTCTTGCCGAGAGAAGCCGAGGCGCTCCTCCCGTCTGTCCTTGCGATCGAGGATCCGGCGTTCTTCATGAAGTACGAGGTGGTCCTCGCCGACAACCTGAAGGAGTTGGTCGAGTATTCGGCGAAGGCCGGCTCCGGAGAACTCGCGGAGGCTTCGGTCAAGTTCGCGGAGATTCGGGACAAGATGGGTAGCAACCCAGTCACGCAATATGTCGCCAACCGTTATGTTCGTCAGCGTCTTGGTGAGATCGCCCAGGCATGTCCGGACCACCTTTCGGCCCGCATGCTTTTCATTCAGGGTGGCGGTGAACGTCCAAGCCGCTTGCCCAAGCAGATTCTTGCTTCTGAAATCCGGAGGGCTCTTGAGCCGATGACGGAACTTCCGGCTGATTGGAATGACAATCTGGATGCCAACCTCATCGATGCGACTCACGAGAAATGTCGGGCCCTTCTGGATCCCTTGGAGCGCTATGTTGACATCCGGGATCGGGATTTTTACAGCCATGCGAAGGACCTTCTGACGACAGTTCGGACCCTGGGGCGCGTCAAACGCACGGCCCGGGACAGTTTTGAAAATGGAAACACCAATCGCAAGGCCACCGAGGAGGCCTTTGGCATTGTAAAAACGACTTATGCGAAACTAAGGGTGGAACTCGCTGAGGCGGCAAATGATGACGAGCCCAAGGAAGCCCAGAAGGACGGGGGCAGGGATCGCTTTCCGGGCGGTCCCAGGCCGCCGAGATAACCGCTGGAGTCCGGTCGCACCCTTCCTAGTTGAGCCTGTTGCCACGCCATGGCATCTAGGCTGCTTTGATTTGCCCTTGCCAAGCAGCCTCCCCAACCTGCCACAGTGAGGCCGTTCCCCTAACCCATCATGAATTCAGGATTCCGTCGGTTGCTCGCCTTGCTTGCGGTGTTTGCGACTGCATTTGTTGCCGTGTCGGCGTTGAAGAACTGGCGCTCTGGAGGCTCCTGGAAAGATCTTTTCGGGCGGAAAGTTCCTCAAGATGGAGCCTTCAGGCCGGAGAAGTTCACTCTTGCCGAAAACGCCCCACTTGATCCTGACGACGTGGAACTCCTCTCCCGACTCAACGGTGAATACGCCCGTCTGATGAAGGCGGTGGTGCCATCCGTGGTGAGCATCGACACTGCGGGTGTCCGCACCGAGCGGCTGATGGATGCCATGGGTCGTTCCCGAGTCCGCAAGTACCCCACCCAGGAACAGGGCTCCGGGGTGATCGTCAGCCACGAAGGCCACATCGTCACGAATCATCACGTCATCGCCGGTCAGCAGCAAATCCAGGTGACCCTTCACAATGGCAAGACCTATCCGGCGGTGTTGATTGGCGAGGACACCTTGCTGGACATCGCAGTCCTGAAAATCGAAGTAGGTGGAAGTGTCCAGCCCTTGAAGTTCGGCGATTCGTCCTCGGCGGAGGTCGGCCAGCTGGTCTTCGCTGTCGGGAACCCATTCGGGCTTGGGGAAACCGTTACCCAGGGAATCATCTCCGCCAAGGAGCGGTCGCTCTCCGACAACCAACGCGACCTCTTTCAGACGGATGCGGCGATCAATCCCGGAAACTCCGGAGGCCCCCTCGTCAACCTACGCGGTGAGATCATTGGCATCAATGCCGCCATCTATTCGCCGGACCGCGACAATCCAACCTTTCAGGGAGTGGGCTTTTCGATTCCGTCGAATGACGTCAAGGACACGATTTCCCAAATCCTTGAGCGCGGTCGGCCGATCCGCGGGATCCTGGGAGTTCGGATGCACGATCTCGATTCGGCGATCCGCTCCGCCATCGGCTATCAGAATGGAAATGGTGCGGTCATCCTCGGGGTCACGCCTGGTGAGCCCGCCGAGGCGGCTGGCCTGCAACCTTGGGATGTCATCCAGAGCTACAACAAGGAAGTGATCCGAGACATGTCCCAATTGATCACCCTCGTCCAGAGAACCCGCATCGGTCAGGAGGTCCCCCTCGTGATCTGGCGGAAAGGTGAGATCCTGAACTTGAAGGCCGTCATTGCCGAAGGCGGGGCATCCAAACCCACGACTGCTCCCAAAGCCGTTCAAGGCAAAACCCGCGATCCGGAGGTCGTGCTGCAGTCGCTTGGCATCGAAGTGCGGGATCTGACCGTGCAGGAACGCATGCGGGGGATCCGTGGTGTGGTGGTCACAAGGCTGGCTCCCAACGCGCTCGCCATGGACAAGGTCAAGCCGGGCGATCTGGTCTATGGAGTGAACGCGTCACAGATCGGCAGTGCCAGTGAGTTTTTCCTGCACCTCGCCGCATCCGCTGCCGTCCAGGCAACCTCGCTTCAGGTCTTTCGTGATGGACTCGAGCTGCGGGTGGATCTTCCAGCCTTGCCAAGGCGGGAAGATGCTCCTGCGACTGGACGTTGATCCGCGAAATAATCGACCATCAGGCTCCGTTCATGGCAGGTTGCCAAAGCGCGGGCTTTCCGTTGGGCGGCTTTGTTGTAACGTTTGACCGACATGTCCAATTCACGATCCAAGATTGCCCTCATCTGCCTGTTGGTCGCTCTGGTGATCTCAGGAATGGTTGCCATCGTCCTGAAGTGGAATCGTCAATCCGCGACGGTCGCTGCAACGAACACCAACCCGGCACCGCTCCAGCCACCTGCGGCGAAGCCGGTCATCCCCACCCTCGACAAGACGCCAACCGCAGGCGACCCCGAGACTCGAATCGAAGATCTCGGGCTCGGAGTGGCCACCGTTGATCCCGCGTCACTGGTGGCCAGGATCGGCAAAGCCCTGGAGGCAGGGGATCTGGACACGGCCACCAAATTGATCGGCAAGCAGGCCTTGGACGCCAAGTCGGAAGAACGACTGAGAGCTCTTGCAGGCATGAATGGGCTCAAGCTCCGCCAGCCTCCGGTCCGGGAAGTCGGAGAGCTTGAACTCAATTCCCTCACCCGCTTTGCCCTCGAACTGGACGCTTCGGAGGCCGGGCGCGACCGCATTTTTCTC
This sequence comes from Verrucomicrobiaceae bacterium, assembly GCA_027487355.1. Classification (GTDB taxonomy): domain Bacteria; phylum Verrucomicrobiota; class Verrucomicrobiia; order Verrucomicrobiales; family Akkermansiaceae; genus Luteolibacter. The sequence continues at coordinate 4,513 of JAIYDT010000212.1, read as the reverse complement.
GATCTTCGACGCAAGGACGGAAAGTGGGGCGTGGAGAAACTGACGCTCCCACCCGCGCCCGGTGAGCCCATCCCGAGGGCGGTACTGGTGGATGCCCTGGGAATCTCGGATGCCTTCCTGCAGGCGGTGCTCCATCAGAACTTCGAGCTGGCCAAGGAATTCGCCGACCATTCGACGGTCTCCGATGCAAAGATCGCCGGACTTTGCATCATTTTCGAAGAGGGAAACTACCGGCTGCGTCCCGAGAAACCCCTGCGGTCCTTGATGAACCGGCCCGAGGCGGCAGGCTTCCTCGCCAAGGTCGAAACCACCGACGGCGCGGCGGCCGCTGAGTTCACGCTCATGCTCCGTCAGCCACCGGGTGGGGGAAACTGGAGGATTTCCGAAGTCAATCTCGACACCCTCCTGGCCGACTACGCCAAGCGCTTTGCCGGCGGGGACATCTATTTCAGCCCACTGGTGAAGAATCCCAAAGGCGGCGACACCCTCGTGCTCTACTTCGACTTCGATCAGGACCAGCTCGGCGATCGCACCCGCCGCCAACTCGACATCGTGGCCCAGATCCTCAAGACCGATGTCGGCAAGAAACTCACCCTGAGCGGCCATACCGATTCGCTCGGAGAGGCCTCCTACAACGAGCGTCTTTCGCTGCGCCGGGCTGCTGTGGTGAAGGAGTACCTCTCCAATGCAGGCGTCGCCAAATCCCAGATCGTCACCGAGGCGAGGGGAATGAGCGAACCACGCCGACCCAACATCACCGAATCCGGGGCCGACAATCCGGAAGGTCGCCGGGTGAACCGCCGCACGGAGATTTATCTCGACTTCTAACACGATGGCAAAGCGCTTCCAATGGTTCAACTTGCGGCGAGATATCATTCCGATGATGCTCGTTGCCGGATTGATCTTCCTTTTTACGACCCGGTCGAAGCATTCCCAGCTCGACACCGCGCTCTTCCTTCCAGCCGACGGCTCCGCCGATCCGCGTTTCCATTTCATGAGCCCCTGGGAGCTCGCCGCCACGCCGAGTGCGGTCCGGTTCGATTCCCCCATGGGCTCGGCCGATGGCGCCCTGGTTTACAACGCCCAGAAATTCTGGGAAATGAACGAGGCCCGCCATGGCCATCACACCGGGGACGACCTGAATGGCATCGGCGGGATGAACACCGATCTCGGAGACCCCGTGTTCGCCACGGCGGATGGGCTCGTGGTCCATGCGGGGCAGCCATCGCCCGGCTGGGGCAATGTGGTCATCATCAGCCATCGCACCATGAAGGGCGAGATCCTCCAATCGATGTATGCCCACCTGCTGGATTTCAAAGTCAAACCCGGTGACCTCGTCTCCCGCGGCCAGAGAATCGGGTCCGTCGGAACCGCAAACGGATACTATCCGGCGCATCTCCATTTTGAAATGCGTGCCAGCGATGGTGTCGATCTCGGAGCGGGCTACGCGCCGAATCCCCTCAACCACCTCGATCCGATGAAAACGGTGACCGATCTCCGCAACGCCGCACCGGACGCCCTTTCGCCTGCACCGCTGGCAATGATCCTGAAGGAAAACTAAGTGCTGCCAGGGAATCCGCGGCAAGCCCGGACAAACTACCGTTGCTCCGATCAAGGCCTGGCGGGGTTCGCCTGCCGAACCTCCACGGCCCCTGACAGCGGCCGAAGCAAACAACCTCCGCGCTGGGGATGCAACCCCGATTTCCGCCTCAAATGATCAGCATGCAGTCGCCATAGCTGTAGAAGCGATACCGCTCCTCCACCGCCTTGGCATAGGCTTCCAACACCAGCTCCCTCCCGGCCAGGGCGCTCACCAGCATGATCAGCGTGCTTTCGGGCAAATGGAAATTGGTCAACAGCCCGCCCACCACTCCGAACTGGTACGGCGGATGAATGAAGATATCGGTTTCTCCCCGGTGCTCCCTCTCTTCAATCCTCAACTCACCATTCCCACTCTTCAACTTCGCGAGGGCTTCCAGCACCCGGGTCACCGTCGTCCCAACGGCCACCACCCGTCCGGCCGAGTTGATGCGCTGGGCTGTCGCCTTGGAGAGAACATAGCGCTCGGAGTGCATGACATGTTCCTCCACCCGCTCCACCTGAACCGGTCGGAACGTTCCCACACCCACATGCAAGGTCAGGAAATCATGAGGCACCCTTTCCAGAAGCTCCGGCGTGAAATGCAGACCGGCCGTCGGAGCCGCGATCGCGCCCTCTTCCTTGGCAAACACCGTTTGGTACCTCTCGCGATCCGCCGGCTCGTCGTCACGACCCATGTAGTGGGGTAGGGCAAGATGGCCGTGCTTGTCGAGATCCACCGGTGCTTCCCAGTGGATCAGCCGATCGCCATTCCCGAAAACTTCTACGACAGTTCCAGTAATTCCCCCAACCACCACACTGCGCCCAGGCTTCATCCTCTTCCCCGGCCGGACCAGGCAACGCCAGTCGAGCGCGGAGAGACGATCCAGGCACAGCAGCTCGATCGACCCGTCGTCGGAGAACACCCGGGCCGGAATCACGCGGGTGTTGTTCAGAACCAGCAGATCATCGGGCCGCATGAAGGTCTCGAAGTCCTTGAAGGTCCGGTGCTCAATGACTCCCGTTTCCCGATGAATCACCATCATCCGCGAGGCCGAGCGTTCTTCCAGCGGTCGGGACGCGATCAGTTCCGGCGGCAGGTGGTAGGCGAAATCCTTGGTCAGTAGTGCCATCGCCGCTTTCCCTAAATCCCTCCCAGCCTCTGCTCAAGTCCCGGCTTTGGCTTTCCCCAGATCCTCACCCTCGTCCGCCTGCCGGTTCCCGATCCCTGTTCGGTGGCAAGCAGAAGGCGGGTTCCATCACGCTCAATATCCCAGCGATCATTCTCTCCTGAAGACTGCCAACCCTCGGCGAGCAGATGCTTGAGGAAATCCGCCCGCGTCCTGCCGATCTCCGACCAGACCTCAAACTCGTGGACCGGCTCATCTTCAGCCGCGCAAGGCTGCGCTTGCGATGAGGAAGTGAATGCACGCCGCCGCTCCCACGATCTGACTCGCGGCTGCAACCACCTCACAAGCCCAAGAAGCATCCGCGAACCAGGTGAATCAAATCTCGGCTCGATCCCGCGCAAGGGCATCATGCCGGAGACCACCGATTGATAGCCGGCCATGCCCATCGGACCATGATAGATGACCGAGCCCCCGGTCACACGAAGCGGTCCGCCATTGTAAACGAAGCCGTTCCAGATCGCGTCACCACCAGGCGTGAAGCGTTGGGGATGTCTGCCTAACAGAAGCCTTTCCGCTTCTCCATAACCCCGTTGCTGGCGGAGGAAGCTCCTCAGCGATGGCCGTCGCCAATGCCAGACGAAGGCACCCGGCGCGAAGCCCAGCCGGAATCCCGCCGTGCGCAGTCGCCAGCAGAAATCGACATCATCGCCCGCCGTGTGGAAAATGGCATCGAATCCCCCAATCTCCTCGAAGGCCGTCCTCGTCACCGCGAGATTGCAGCCCGGCAGATGCTCGGCCTCCTCATCGTCCAGCATGACATGACTCGGCGCACCCGGCGCGGCGGACACGACGGCCTCCGCCAGGAAACGCGCCGGAGGAGGCAGGTTCGGCCCGCCGACTGCCTGGAAACGTCCATCTTCAAAGGCATGACGCAGCCGGGTCACCCATTCGCGATCGGGCTCGCAATCATCATCAGTGAAGGCGAGGATCTCCCCACTGGATGCAGCAGCCCCTGCGTTGCGAGCCACGCTCAAGCCCCCATGCGGAAGTCGGACCAGTTTCGCCCAGGGAAACTCCTTTGCTACGTGATCCGCCGTGCCATCGACCGATCCATCATCGACGACGATCGTTTCAAAGCAGCAATCGGTCATCCTTTGCACCGCGCGGAGACATTGGCCGATGCGATCCACCCCGTTGCGGGTGCAGATGATGACGGAGAACAGAACGTCGGGCTTCGAGTCCCGGAACTCGGATGTTGAGATGGCACTCAGGGCAGGTTTCGGATCTCCCGCTCGGTCAATGAGCCCGAAGTCCCAATCCAGCACCTCCTTGCCTGCATTCTGCCATCGATCGCTCCAGGCATAGATCGTGAAACCTGCGGCCTCTTCCACCCTTGCTGCTCGCCCGGCCCAGACCAGCGACTCCGCCTGGGCGGAAAGCCCGTTGCGCCGGGAATCCAGCCCGAATTCGGAGATCATCACCGGCCGATCCCCCGCGATGTGTTGCAGACGCCGCAGATAGCGCCGAAACGCGACCTCGTCCTCAAGATAAACATTGAAGGCCGTGAAATCCGCATTCCCGGGCTCCAGGTACTCGGTGCTCGGATAGTTGCCGTAGGCGAAAAGGAGGTCGGGAGCGACGCTCCGGCCGAGGTCAATCAGCGATTCGATCGTTTCCCGGACCTTGACCGGTCCGATCCATCGCACCAGATCGGAAGGAATCTCGTTTCCCACATACACGCCAGCCAGGGCCCGATGTTCCTTGAGCGCTCTCAAGGCAGAGACCAGCGAAACCCGCGCCTCGCT